>NZ_JBWBAJ010000002.1:0-76850 GCF_056108245.1 Rhodococcus sp. LMD
ATGACGGTAACCCACGAACCGCGTCCGATCCGGGTAGTCGTGCTCTGCCGAGTCAGCACCGGAACGCAGCTTGAGGGCTATGGCCTCGACGTCCAGGAGAAGGACTGCCGCAACTACGCCCGCACACACAACATGCGGATCGTGAGGATGTGCCGGGACGAGGGGGTTACCGGAAAGGCCGGTGACGACGAACGCCCCGGCCTGGCCGAAGCGTTGCAGATGCTCACCGATGGGAAGGTCGACGCCCTACTCGCTCCCAACCTCGATCGCCTCGCCCGCCACCTCACCCAGCAGGAAGCCATCCTGTCGGTGGTGTGGGCACACGGAAAGCGATTCTTCACCGCCGACCGGGGAGAACACCTCCCCGACGACGACGACGATCCGATGCGCACGTTCGTCCGGCAGGTCATGGGAGCCGCCGCCCAGCTCGAACGTGGGCTGATCGTCAAACGCCTGAAATCAGGGAGACGGCAGAAGGCCGAAAGCGGCGGATACGCAACAGGATCGCCTCCCTACGGTCAGCGTGTTGTCGATCACCAGCTCATCGAGCACCCCCAGGAAGCTGCTGTCCTGCGCCAGATGCGTGCCTGGGCCGCCGAAGGGGTCGGCGTGCGAGCTATCGCCCGCCGCCTCAACGACGCTGGCGTGCCCGCGAAACGCGGCGGACGGTGGCATCCGTCAACGGTTGCGCGGCTTGTCGATTCACGTGCTCGTGCCGACTCGCGCCGACGATCAGCGTCCGCCCGCGCCGCGGATCGCGAGCGCGAGAAGCTGGCTCGCGCCGGCCGCGTTCTTGGTCGCGTCACATGATCCGCTCACCACGAATCTAGGAAGAGTCTCGCAACGTACCAGCGGACGTGCTGTTTCCCGCTTGTACATGGATAGCGAGTTGATCCCCGCCGTCGGGGGGTTACTACATATACATACTGAAAAGGCCAGCGCCCCGGCGTCGGGGGGGAGAGGCCGGGGCGCACGGCCCGCACGCTCGGGGTGACCGCCCGTGACCGACGGCCACGGTACACCCCGGCCCCACACCCACCCCACACCGGTCTCACCACCCGCGGAGAGCCGTCGGACCGGGGCGCCGGACGCCCGGTCACTTCCGCCCACGCGAGTGCCTCGTCAGGACCGGTGTCGGTGCCGGCGAGGACAGTCGACCGTCGCCGGTCACGCCTGGGCGAGCCGTTGGCGGTGTTCCTTCTGCCGCTGCTGCTTCATGCGGGCTGCGTGTGCCTGCTGCCATTTCGGGTGTGTGCGTTGGCGGACCGTTTCGGCCTCGTCGAAAATCGGGCGGGCTGCGGCGCGCTGCTCGGCGAACTCGACCGCGGGCCGGGGCCGCGCTCGATCGTCGGCAGCAGGTTTCCGGCTCGATGCTCGCCGACGAGCTGGTCGAACTGCCAGGCCGGACAGCCCTGCTCGGCGAGCATCGCCACAGCCTCGGGGTCGTCGTCGATCCAGGCCACGACCGGTGACCGGTCCTCGTACTTGTCGACCCATTTCCACCAATGCCGGCGCTTGATGTCGAGGGCTGGGCGGACGGTGCCGTCGGTCCAGAAGTCGCGGCACTCGATAAGTCCCGGAGGTAGGGAGTTCTGCCGGATCCAGTAGTCCGTGGTCGGCATGAACGCGCCGAGACGCGTTGTGGTGTACGCGATGGTCAAGCCCGCGCCGGCAAGGTCGCGGACGAGGCGGCCGCCGGGCCGGTTGAGCGCGGCGTCGCTGAAGTGCCTGTGGAAGGCCTTCCAGTCCCGGTCCTTGTACTTGGGGGCCTAAATCAGGTAGGTGAACGCGTCCATCTTGGCCAGTGGACCATCGATGTCGATGACAACGGTCGGTCCCGGCGGGGGTGGGTCCACCCAGGGGGTCGGTCGGTCGAGAAAACGCCCTCTGTTCGGCTGCCCCACTCTCATCCTCCAGTTGGTATTGGGGTGGTCACGGGTACGACACCCCTTCGGCGACGAAGATCGCCTCGAGAAGGTTCTGATTCGTGGCCGCGGCGATGCGTTCGTCGATGCCGGGGGCGGTGAGGTCCAAGGCCCGCAGCGATTCGCCGACCTTTGCGACGGCGAGGCAGCGGCGGACGCGGTCGGCGTGGTCCTGGGCGTAGCGTGCCAGCGCGGACCACTTGGCCGAGGTGTCGGCGAGGTCGAAGCGGTGCGGGTCGACGATGTCCATGACGTACTGGCCGTCGCCGTCGTCGTGCCAGAACAGGAAGTCGGGGTGCATGAGCTGGTGCTTGTCGCCGAACTCGTACGGCACGGCCAACGCGTGCCGGCCGGATGACGGGTTGCGGTACCAGCCGACGAGCGTGTCGGAGTCGAGTTCGGAGGCGAGGACTTCCTGCTCCCACGACGAGCGGGAGGTGTCGACGGGGAACTTGCCGGCGTCGGGCTTGCCCGCCGGGATGACGTAGAGGTGCAAGGGGTAGGTGTCGATCGGCTCGACGGTCGCACCGCGCACCTTCTCGGTTGCTGCTGGGTAGGCGTCGCGGACCGCGACCGTGGTCGGCAGCATCGGCGTTCCGCCCAGGTGCCACAGCGGTTCGATCTGGTCCCGGACATGGCGCGGTTTCGCCGACACCTTGGCGGCGTGCTGCTGACGCCAGTTGTCGATGAGGGCCGCTGCCTGTTCCTCGATGACCGTCTTGAATCCGAGGTCGGCCATCGCGGCCAGGCGGGCCGAGGCGTCGATGTCGTCCTCGCCTCGATCGCACAGGTCGTTGTAGTACCAGTTGGCCGAGCCGTCCGGGAGCAGACGTTTGGCCTTCCGGAAGTAGCCCTCGAGGTCGCGCTCGTTGGTGGGGGTGGCGGACCTGCCGACGCTCTGCATGATCGCCTCGCCGTAGGCGACCATCGTGGTGCTGACGGTCAGGGACATGATGTCCTCGACCTTGGCGTCGATTTCGCTGCTGCGCTGTCCGTCGGCGGCGCGCATCTGGTCGACGATCCACTGCTTGGCCTTGGCCGAGCCCTGCTCGAGGAGGTCGTGCTCGGTGAGGGCGGCGGCCAGGCGCATCAGCTGGGCGGTACGGGAACTGAACGTTGTTCTCTGCCGTGTGTAGGACGGGAGAGAGTCGAGCAGATCGAACAGCTCGGGGGGCACATCGGCTGACTTCTCGCACACGGCGGGGGCGACGACGACGTCGACCTCGACGGTCTCGTCCTCGGTCAGGGCGTTGACGACGCGGGCGACGTGTTCGGTGCGGAACCCGGGCAGGTACGCGGCGACCTCGTTGAGGCGGTCGTCGCCGCCGTCGACACGCTTGGCCAGCGGCGTGCGGACCAATCGTCCGATCAGCTGGGCGATCTCGGTGTAGCTGTCCTTGTTCTGGAAGGAGATCATCACCTCGGCCCGCGGGCAGTCCCAGCCGGTGGTCAGCGCGGACTTGAACAGCACCACGCGGGCCTGGTCGTCCCCGGAGATGGCCTCGGGCGGGAGGTATCGGACGGTCTTGTCGCCGACCTTGTACTGGCCGTGGTCGCCGAACGCGTGGGCGACGGCGTAGTCCGACAACACGGGCCAGGCCGATTCCATCACCGCGAGGATCTCGGCGAGCCGCGCCTCCTCCTTCGCCGGAGACAGACCTTGCTCGACCTGGACCACCAGCAAAGGCTCGACCGGCCGGTCGCCGGTGGTCGCGTGGTGGATGCGCCACGCCTGGTCGGAGGACTTCAGGTCCTCGACGGCCAGGGCGAGCATCGTGTTGTCGGCCGACTGCGGCTCGCCGAGACTGCGCAGCAGGATGCGGTCCTTGAGCAGACCCGATTCACGGACGTCGCCGGCCTTGACCTCGACCAGCCGCATGGTGCGGTCCGCGGCCTGCATGGCGGCCTGGAATCGGTCCGGCGTCGCCGAGATGCCCAGCACCACCGGGGCCGGCGGCTGGACGGTGCCGATGTTCGTGGTGCCCCCGCCGACGATGGTGCCGGCGATCGATTTGCGGTCGGTGTTCTTGGTGCCCGAGCCGCGGTGCGCCTCGTCCCAGATGACCAGGAAGTCTTCGCCGCGTTCCCGGACGGTGTTGGCGATCATGTCCCAGGCGCCGTGGGTGCGCTTGTCGTTGTGGGTGCCGTCGGGCCGGACGGCGTGCAGCGTCGAGTTCTTCTGCATCGCCTGGATGTGGACGAAGTAGATGTGACCGGGTTCGAGCGTGCGGTGGTCGACCTCGCCGAGGAAGCGGATGCGGTTGATGTCGATCGATCCGCCCGAGGCCTGGGTGATCTTGGAGATCGTCTGCGCGTTGAGCGAGCGGTCATCGGTGATCCACAGGACCGTCATGTCCGGGTTCGGAGTCCGCGTGGGCGTGCCCTTGTAGATCCCTTCGAGCACCGCCGTCGCGATCACGGTCTTGCCGGCGCCGGTGGGCGCGGTCAGACCGACGGCGGTGCGCTCCCCGTCGTCGAGGTAGCCGGCTCGGGCCTTGGCCAGGTGGGTGAGCACCGACTCGACCGCGGTGCTCTGGTACGGCTCCAGTGTGAACTTCACCGCCCACCACCGGTGATGTTGATGGTGTAGTTCGACAGGTAGTCCTCGTAGAGCTGGACGGTCTCGATCCCGACCGGGAGCCGCTCGACGGCCTGTTGGTACTCGGCCTCGGAGTCGGTGATGACGAACACCACCGCAGGGGGCGTTCCACTGGTCGCGGCGTCGGTCACGGCCTCGGCGAATGCGGTGAGCACGTCGACGTCGAACAGAACGCCGTACGCGCCGGTGAGTGCCCAGCCTTCCTCGGGGACTTCGTCGATGCGGGGTCCGCGGGCACCGCCTTCGAGCCACATCAGCGGGGCCACGGACTCGAACTCGTGTCCGCGGCGCACCATACCGGGATCGAGGTAGGTGAGGTCGAACATCTCGACGTTCGCCGCGAGTCCCTCCGAGTAAGACGAGCCGTCCGGACGCTTACCGGTGACCACGGTCGAGATCCGGGGCCGGCAGATGTGCTCGAATACCCCGGACGCCTCCCATTGGACATCGCCCGGATGAAGACCGGACTTTCTGAGCTTCTTGGCTTCGACCGCACCGACCTCGTTGTTGGTCACGAGGATCGATTGACGGGTGCCGCCATCCTCCGCATTGAGCTGCATCACAGCTTCGGTCGTCGTGCCGGATCCGCCGAAAAAGTCCAGGATTACGGCATCCTGCGGGGCGGTCATGCGGAACCAGCGCATAAGGACTTGATGGTCCTTCGGGTTCGGAAAGCGCTTGTCGCCGAGAATATTTGCGAGTCGCAGAGAGGCGGCTCGACGATCGCGTTCAAAAACCGATCTGGCAATCGTCTGGTTTAGGTCGACAAGATATGACTTCCGCTGCGGCACCGTTGTGTGGTCAGAACCGAACAGGATTCGTCCATCCTTCAGGCGCTGCATCAGTTCATCTTCGTCCCAACGCCACCCATTCTTCGGTGCAGGGCAGAGTCGCCCGGATTCCGGATGTGGCAGCTGCCTGAAGCACCTGCTCGATCGACGCTCCGGTGCACCGGCATCCGCCCCGTAGTAGATACGGCCGTCCTCGTCAAAGTTGACGTACCGCTTGATGGTCTTGGTCGGCACCTCTGCCGCATTCGCCAAGGCCCCTTCCCACCAACTCTTCATTGCCTTGGCCGCAACGGACGGATTGTGAGCGCTTTCCTCCCAGATCCGCTCTCCTGCAACCAGCCCTGCTTCGACCAGCGGGTTCGGCTCCCGCCACGACGTTTCAGCGTGGTCGAGGGCATCCTTGTCTCTGGCGTAAACCAACATGTAGTCAGCCTTGTTCGAGATATACTTTGCGTAGTTGTCGGTGCCGCCCTGCCAAACGATGTCCGAAATGAAACTTCGATCACCAAAGACTTGATCGAGCAGCATCCGGAAACGATGATGTTCGTCGTTCCCTATTGCTGCGAAGAGGATGCCGGTCGGCTTCAACAGGTCGCGAGCGATCAGGAGCCGACGCTCCATGAACGACAACCACTTCGATGACTTCGCCCGGTCGTTCTGGTCGACGTAGCGGTCGTTGTAGATCCATCCGTCGTTGCCGGTGTTGTAGGGCGGATCGATGTAGATCAGGTCGACCTTGCCACGGTGCGTGGACCGCAGCGCCTGCAAGGCGTGGAAGTTCTCGCCGTTGATCACGACGTGCCACGGAGCGTCGGCCGGTCCGTTCTCGATGCGCTCAACTGAACGGAGGCCCGGGTAGATCGGCTCACCGAACTCGCGGACAACTACCAGCTCGGATATGTGCCGCTCACCGCCATCGCCGGTGAGGACTGCGACCTCGCGGGTGCGGTCGGTGAACCGATCGACGACCCAGGTCGCGGCAGACGACTCGTCGCGCAGCGCGACGCGGATGCCCTTGCGGATGGGGTGGTCGGGTAGTCGGACGGACTCGGGCAGGTGCCGGTCGAAGACGAGGCCGAATCGGCGAGACCCGCGCAAGAGGTCGACTTCGTGGGCGAGACGGGCGCGCAGTGTGTCGTCGTCAACGCGGGAGATCAACTGATCCAGCACGTTGGACTCGTCGCTCATCCTGCTCCCTGCCATTCCCGGTTGAACTGTTACATGAGAAGGCTATGCGGGTGCCTGGTCCTCATTGCCGTGGGGTCGGCGTCAATTGCAGTCCAGTCAATAATATTGCAAAATAGACAACCAACGGCCGGCCGACACGGAGGAGGACGCGCGCATGGACGACGAGCTGCACCGCACCGCCTGGGAGATGAACGCCGACGGTGCCGACTGGCACGCTGTCGCGCAGGAGATCGGCTGTGCCCCGGAAGCGGCGCGGCTGATGGCGCAACGGTACGAACGCGACACCGACGCCGCGGCCGCGAAGAACCAGTTCTCCCTGTTCGATCTCTAGCTACCCCTGGCCTAACACGCCGACGAAGGGACTTCGATTGTGGGCTTTTTCGTGATCCTGTCGATCTTCAATCTGTTGTCCACCGTGAGCGCGGCCGTGTGCGCGTCGCGCTCGTACCGGCGCTACGGCAGGGCCGGCCGGGCGGTGTTCGCCGGGCTCGGCGGACTGATGATCTTCCCGCTGCTGTTCGTTCTGGCGGTTGCTGTGGCCACCCCTCGCGCAGCCCGCCTGCCGTAACGCCCGCACCGGACGACAAGAGGAAAACCGCAGGTCAGATGCGGTTTTCGCTGATCTTGATGGTAATATCGACCTTGTAATCCCTTGCGGAACAGGGGGGAACTACGCCCGGGATCGGGCGCAGTCGAGGAGGTCGTGTGGCAGAGCAAGCCGCCCCGCGGGGCACATCCGGTTCCGAGGATCAAGGAGGACGCAGCGGTGACGCAGAGCGAGGATTTCAGGGCGCAGGTCGAGGGGATCGACCTGCGGATCGCGGCCGAGACCAGGCGGATTCTGGTCGAGTGGCTGGGGCTCGATCCGGCGACCGAGCAGGAGCGGATCGACCGGGAAGCGCTGCGCCTTCAGCAGATGACCGAGGACGCGGCCGAGCAGTTCGAGCAGGCGCACCCGGCGGCGCCGGACGCGACGTACTGGAACGTGGTGCAGGCCAAGGAAACAGCGTGGCGGGCGGCGCGGGAGATGGTGCTCGCCACCGAGCTGTATCCGCAGGTGACACCCGAGATGCGGGAGTCGTGGGAGCGGTTCGAGGAGTGGGCCGACCAGGAAATCGAGAAGGACTGGGAAGCCGCCCGGGCAGCGCAGGACCCGGAGCGGTGGCGGACACGGAACGTGCGACCGAACCCGACCGCGGTACGAGTCGTGGAACGGGTGTGGCTGGCGAAGCCGGGGTGGTTCCGAACGTTGGCGAAGGCCCTGATCGCGCAGCGGATCGAGGACAACCAACCGGTGCCGATGACCTCCCGCGACCCGTTGGCGGACGAACTGGCGGCGTTGATCGAGGACGAGATGCGCCGCAACCCGCCGGAGGACCCGGATCTGCCGTTCTGATCCAGGCGCAGTGGGCGCAGGTCCGCGATCAGCTCGTCGAGCTGGAAACGCAGGCCGAGAAACTCGGCGGTCGCCTGGTCAAAGCCAGGACGGCCCTGGCGAGGGCGCACGAACTCGGCCTCGAGCGCGGTATCGACCTCAACGGTCAGCGCGTCGCCACGCTCACCGAGCGCCTCGAACGTCTGCGGGGCCGCTGGCGTGAGCTGCGGGCGCAGGAGAACCGGCTGCGCAGCGAGCTGCACGCTTTCGGGATCAACCCGGAGGCCGTTCCCAAACGGACGGTGCGCGAGGTCGCGGCCGCGAAGCCGGCGTGGCGTGAGCACCCGGCCACCGCCCGTCAGCTCCGCACCCTCGAGCGTCTGGCAGCGGAGACGACCGCGCCGTTCGTGGTCGAGGCGGGCCTCACCAAAGGCCAGGCCCACGACCTGATCGCCGCGCTGCTGGCCGGCAACCTCCCGCAGGCCCAGTTCACCGGCCGTCCCGCGGGACCGATGTTCATCCCGGCCGCGGCGCCGGCCGAGCCGGCACCCGAGGACCAGGCCGCTGCCGGGGTGTCCCGGAGCGGGGAACCGCAGGCCGGGCAGGCTCGGCAGCCGCGGCCGGTGATCGATCCGCTGGCCCAGGTCGAGCGTCGGTTGCTCGAGACCTTGGCCGAGCCGGACACCGAGGCCGATGCTGCCGCGAACCCACAGGTCAACACCGCCGCGCAGTTCCTTTCGTGGGCCGAGATTCATTTCAAGGTCAAGGCGCAGGTCGCCCTGGCCGATCTGATGGCCGATCGGGACTCGCTCACCGACGGGATGTTCCTGGTGTGCCGGGCGATCCTGTCCGATCCGAAACGCTTGGGCGAACTCGGGCACCGCGCCGCCGAGGCGTACTGGCAGGCCCGCACCGGAGAGCCGGTGCAGCACCCGGTCACCGCCGAGGTCACCGACACGATCGTCGATGCCCGCGCCAGCGAAGAACGCCACATCACCGAGGACTTCCTCGACACCACCCAGGCCGTGCTCGACACCCGGGAGCCGGCCGAACCCGCCACCGCCGCCCAGCGCGGCGAGCACGTCGACGCCGTGCAGGACGGCATCGACCAGGCCGCCACCGTCGAGGTCGATGAATGGTGGGCGCGAGGCCGTGCAGCCTACGACCCGGACGACCCGCTGACCCTGCCGCAACCGGATACCGACCCGCAGGTCGCTGCTGCGCTCGAGGCGGTGCGCCGCCGCAAGGCCCGCGACGAGATCCGCAGCCGGTGGTTCGACGGCGTCGCGCAGGGACGCCGCGAGGCCACCGCCGAGGAACGCCGCGCCTTGATCGCCGAGGTCGCTGTCGATCCCAGGCTCATCGCCGAGGTCGAGGGCCGGCGCCCGGAGTACCTGCCGGCCGTGGCCCGCGCCGAGGCCCAGAGGCTGATTGCCGACGCAGCCCGCGAGGCATCCCCGCTGCGGCAGGCCGCAGCGAAAGTCCTGCTCGAGAACCACCCGCTGCCGGCCGAGCTGTACGAGCGGGCCTATGCCGAGTGGGAGCGCATCCACGGCCCCGAGCTGACCTGGGATCAGGACACCGCCGCGCAGTGGACGGCGTGGATGACCATGCACGCGCGCCGGGACCCGCTCCTCGGATCGTGGGCCGGACTGCCGATGGACACGCGCACCCCGCTCATCGAGATCGGCATCGAGACCGCGTTCGAGGTCATGGCCGAGGAACGCCCCGATCTCGTCGCGGCGACCGCCGACATCCCCGCCGCCCGGCTGGCTGCGGAGATGCGCGGCACCATCCTCCCGAACCTGCCGGCACCCCAGGCATCGGACCTTGCCGCCCGGTTCAGCGACGGAGCCGCATACTGCGCCCTGAAGTTGAACGATCGCCTGACCAGCAAGGTCAGCTATCTCCCGGCCCGAGGCTGGGACTACACCCTCGACGGGGGCGGCACCTTCGTCACCTGCGGCCGCAATGCACGGGTGGCGGTCGGTGCGCTGCTCGAAGCAGGCAACATCCCGATCCCGGAGTGGATCGAGCGTGTCTACCGCCCCTATGCCCAGGCCCGCGCCACCGTGCTGTCCAGGTCCAACGCCTACGCCCGGAACAACGAGTTCTACCACGCCGCCGCCCGGGCGGACCTGCTGTGGCAGTACAGCCAATCCGGCTCGGCCGCTGCCGACCATTCACTCATCAACGACGTGCGCAGCGGCATCATCGACCAGCTGCGCAGCGACTTCCCGGCCGAGGTCGACCTGCTCGAATCCCTCGGCATCGACCTGCACTGGACGCTCGCGCACGACGTGGACCCGCAGGTCCTGCGCGAGATCCGGGCGGCCGGCGACGACCTCTACAGCCTCACCCCCACCGACCTGACCTTCGCCGGGGCGGGAGAGGTGGTCGTCGGTGATCCCGCCGGCCGGCACATCACCATCGGCTCCCGACGGGCACCGAAAAGCTCCGCCTCCATCACGTACGTCGGTGGCAAGCCCCGACCCGAGCTGACGTTGCGGGACGCGATCGCCGACGCCCGCGCCGACCTCGCGGCAGCACGCCAGGGCGAGCAGCTCGACACGGAGCACATTGCCGAGGCCGACGCCGAGAGGGAGGCGGAGGCGGAACAACTACGGATCAGCGAGGAGGCCGAGCCGCCGTCCCCTCGAGTTGTAGCGCCTGCGGTCGATGACACAGGCGCGGTGATCTTCGAACAGGCCGAGTCGGCTCCTGCCGAACCGGCGGCCCAGGCCGGCCGTGATGCCGCCGCGACCTCATGGGCGGTTGACGACCGTCTGATGGTCGGCCCCATCGGGCCGGCCGCCGCACCGGCCGCCGAAGACGAATCCGCCGCGATCGCAGAACCGCAGGCTGAGACGGCACCGCAGCCGGAGGCTGCCGCAGCCGGAGGCGCGGCCGAGCCGTCGGCCGCAGCCACCGCCGCAGCCACCGCCGCAGCCACCGCCGCAGCCGCGGCCGCAGGCGAGCAGCCGGAGGTCGTCACCGAGACCGGCGACCGTGCTGCGGAGCCCGAGGGTGAGCGGCCCGCCGGTGCCGCCGCGGCTGTGCGTCCCGCCCCGCAGGATGTGCAGGCACGGGACTTCAATCTCGGCACCGAGGTGCTGGTCCCGTCCGGGGCGAAGGCTCGGGCACGGGCGAACATCGACGCCCTGCGTCTGGTGCGTGAGCTCGACGACCAGCAGCGACCGGCCACCGCCGACGAACAAGCGGTGCTGGCGCGGTGGTCCGGCTGGGGAGCGGTGCCGGAGGTCTTCGACGAACGCCCGAGGGTTCTCGCGCAGTGGCGCGACGAGCACGCCGAGCTGCTCGATCTGCTCGGGGAGAAGGGCTTCGCCCAGGCCCGCCAGACCACCTTGAACGCGCACTACACCGACCCGGCGATCGTCGCAGAGCTGTGGCGGGCCGTGCAGCGCGCCGGGCTGCCCGACGGTGCGGTGCTGCTCGAGCCGGGCTGCGGGGCCGGTCACTTCGTCGGCACCGCCCCGGAGTCGGTGCGTATGGTCGGCGTCGAGATCGAGCCGATCAGCGCGAAGATCGCGCACTACCTGTATCCCTCGCAGCAGATCCGCAACCACGGCTTCGAACGCAACTTCGCCCCCGCCGCCACGTTCACCGGGGCGATCGGCAACGTCCCATTCGGCAAGTTTTCCCTGGTCGATCCGATCCACAACGCCGGCGGGCTGTCGATCCACAACCACTTCATCGCCAAATCGTTGGCCCTGACGGCTCCCGGCGGCTACGTCGCCGTGGTGACGTCGATGTTCACCTCGGACGCCCGCAGCGGCGACCAACGCGCCGCGATCGCCGCCCAGGGTGATCTGATCGGGGCGGTGCGCCTGCCCACCGGGGCGTTCGACCGGCAGGCCGGCACCGAGGTGGTCACCGACGTGCTGATCTTCCGCCGCCGCGAGGACGGCGCCACCCCCACCGCCGACACCCTCGACTGGGCACAGCCCGCCGTCCAGGTCGCCGCGGTCGACGCCAGGACCGGCGAAGCCGCCCGCACGTGGATCAACCCGTACTTCGCGAAGCATCCCGAGCGGGTGCTGGGCACCGTGACGGTGGGGGGCGGCATGTACGCCGGGGGATCGCTGCGCGTTGCCCCCACCACCACAAAGCCGCTGGCGGCGCAGCTGCGCAGCCAGCTCGATCCGCTCATCGACCAGGCCCGGGGTCGCGGGCTCGGGTTCACAGCCGAGGCCCCGGATCCTGCCGCGGTCGAGGCGTTCACCGCGCCGGGGCTGCGCACCGGCGCCGACCTCGATTCCAACGAGGTGCTGCCCGGTGCGATGCGCTTCCACGAAGCCGAGAACCGGTTCGAGCAGTTCACCCTCGGTCGCGGCTGGACCGAGGTGACCTGCCGCGGCAAGGACCTCGCGGAGCAGTGGAAGGTGCTCATCGCTCTCGGTGAGACGGTGATGGAGCTGTCCGAGGCCAGCCGCTCCCACACCCACACCACCGCCGACCGGGACGTGATCCGTGGCCGGCTGAATTCGCTCTACGACGGCTATGTGCGCCGGTGGGGGCCGCTGAACCGGTTCAAGCTCACCGAACCGACCCCGCTGTCGGACGACAAGATCACCGCCCGCCTCGACAAGGCGATCACCGAGTGGCGGCTCAAGACCGGCCGCGAGGAAGCCGCCGCCGACGGCCTGGATCCGGCGCAGGCCGGCCCCTACACCGGGTCGATCCCCGACCAGGTGTACGAGGAGCTGTACGAGAAGGCGTCCGAGCAGCCGCAACCGCGCCGCTATTCCGCGCATCTGCAAGGCGCGATCGCCCGCGATCCACGCCTGGGCATGGTGCTGGCCATCGAGAACTTCCAGTCGCGCTTCGACGGCACCGACGCGGTGGCGACCAAGACGGCGATCTTCACCGAGGACACCACCCCGTTCAAGGACCAGACCGCCAGCGCCGCCGATGTCGACGAGGCGCTGGCGATCAGCTTCGACGAGCTCGGGCACATCTCCCCGCAGCGGGTCGCCGAGCTGCTGAAGGTGTCCGTCGAGGACGCACTCGAGCAGGCCCAGGGCCGGATCTACCCCTCCCTGCACGACGCGGATCAATGGGAGCTGGCCACCGTCGCCCTGTCCGGGCAGGTCCGCGACAAGCTCGCACTCGCGAAGGTCAAGGCCGCCGCCGATCCCCGCTACGCGCCGCTGGTGCAGGCGCTCGAGACGGTCGTGCCGCCGGATGTGGACCCCGCCGAGATCGGGGTGCGCATCGGCGCGACCTGGATTCCGGTCGAGGACTACCGCCAGTTCCTGGTCCAGGAGTTCGGGCTGCGCGACGACCGGCTGACCGTCGAGCACGACACGGTCACCGGCACCTGGAAACTCGGGACCGACCAGAAGAGCCGCCACGAATGGTCCGGCGGCTACCCGGACAAGTACGGCACCGACCGGCTTCCGGGCGTGAAGATGGTCGAGCTGCTCGCCAACAACAAACCCGTCCAAATCCTCAAGACCGCCGACGAGCTCGAACGCTCCCCGAAGCCGCGGTTCAACGTCAAGCTCACCGAACAGGCCCATGCCTCGGCCGCGGCGCTGCAAGAACGGTTCGAAAAGTGGCTGTGGGAGGACGGCGACCGCTATCTGCGCCTGGCCCGCGCATTCAACGAGCGCTACAACTCCTACGTCAAACCGGTCCACGACGGCCGCAGCAAGTCGTTTCCGGGGCTGAACCCGAAGTACACGCCCTACGACTATCAGGCCGCGGCCGTGCAGCGGTTCCTGCACGACGAGACGATCCTGCTCGACCATGTCGTCGGGGCCGGCAAGACCCTGACGATCACCGCCTCGTGCATGGAAGCCACACGGCTCGGACAAATCCGCCAGCCGTGGATCGTGGTGCCGAACCACCTGCTCGCGCAGTGGTCGGTCGAGGCCCGCGACGCCTACCCGAACGCCAACATCCTCGTCGCCTCCGAACTCGACGGCCGCGACGACCGGCAACGCTTCGTCGGGCAAACCGCCGTCGGCGACTGGGACCTGGTGATCGTGCCCCAGTCGGTGTTCAGTCGCATCGCCCTGCGCCGCGAAGCGCAGATCGAGTACCTCGACAGCGAACTCGCCGAACTGCGCGACGCCCTCGCCGCCGCCAACAACCAAGGCGCGGAGTTCACGGTCAAGCAGATCGAGCAGGCGATCAAGAACACCGAGGCCCGGATCGAGAAGATCATCGCGGCCAAGGCCACCGACGACGGGCTGACCTTCGAGCAATCGGGCTGCGACTTCCTGTTCATCGACGAGGCCCACGACTACAAGAACCTCACCCGCCCATCCAACAGCGCCGACCTGTCGGTCCCGACCGGCTCCCAACGCGCCACCGACCTGGAAATGAAAGCCAAGTACCTGCGGGAGAAGGCCCGCGCCCGCAACGCCGAGCAGGGCATGGCGCACGCGCCGGCCAAGGCGATCGCGTTTGCCACCGGCACCCCGATCAGCAACTCGCTGTCGGAGATCTGGGTGATGACCAAGTACCTGCGCCCGGACCTGCTGCACGCCGCCGGCCTGGGACGGATCGACAACTGGGCGGGGACCTTCGCCAAGCCGGTGTCGGTGCCGGAGATGAACACCACCGCCACCCGCATCCAGATGCGCACGCGCATGGCCGAATACGCCAACGTCCCGCAGCTGGTGGCGATGCTCGACCAGTTCCGGGACGTGGTGACCGCCGATCGGATCCCGGTGCGGCTGCCCGTCCTCGACGGCGGCACCCCGAAGATCGTGGAGTTCGACATGGGCCAGGACGCCATCGACGCGATGGCCGACCTCGATGTCCGCATGAGCATGATCCAGGGCGATCGGATGGACCTGGACAACAGCCTCAAGATCGCCACCGACGGGCGGAACCTGACGATGTATCCCGCGCTGGCGAACCTGGCCCCGCCGGACCCGCAGCACAGCCGCATCGAACACGCCGCCGAGCTGATCTGGCAGGTCCACCGCGACCACGCCGACCTGCGCATCCCGGCCGACAAGTACGGCCCCGAGATGACCGGGGTGTTCCAGCTGGTGTTCTGCGACCGCGGCACCCCCAAGGCCGGCGCCGGCCCCCGGGCCCGCAATCTCTACACCGAGCTGCGCGACGCCCTCGTCCGGCGAGGCATGAGGGCCGAGGAGATCGCGTTCATGCACGACTACGACAGCCCCAAGGCCAAGGCGAGGCTGGTCGAAGCGTGCACCGACGGCCGGATCCGGGTGCTGCTGACCTCCACCAAGAAGGGCGGCACCGGTTTGAACGTCCAGCGGGCGCTCAAACAGATGATCAACATGGACCCGGCGTGGACGGCTGCGGACATGGAACAGCGGCTGGGCCGCATCATCCGTCAGGGCAACGTCCACCAGAGCGTCAGCGTGGTCAACATGGTCGCCCGCCGCTCCTTCGACGCGATGATGTACCAGTACGTGGCCCGCAAGTCGAACTTCGTGTCGATGATCCGCAAAGCCGATGTGCCGCCGACGATGGAGGACGTCGGCGGGGACCTGACCGTCTCGTGGGCGCAGAGCAAGGCCGCAGCCACCGGCGATCCGGTGTTCGTCGAGCAGGTCGAGGCCGACCGGAAGGTCGCCGCGCTCGAAGCCCGACGCGACGCCGTGCACAGCGCCAACGCCGCCCGCAGCGCCGCGATCCGGGCGCTGGGACGGTCGATCACCGCCGACGAGAATCGGCTGCCCGAGGTGCGCGAGACCGCCGCCAAGCTTCAAGCGTGGACCGGCATCGAAGACCGCGCCGCAAGGACGTGGCACTTCGACGGCCGGGAGATCCCCGACTCGCAGACCGCGGACCTGGCCGACGCGCTGCGGGGCTCGCTGACCCGGCTCGCGGGCGAGGTGACCAAGACCAACGACGAGAAGGTCTTCGGCGGTCTGGGCGGAGTGCCGCTCACCCTCGGCTACACCCAGGTCATCGGGCAGTTCTACATCACCGTCGGTGAGGAAACGAGCTGGTACGAGCGCGACCGGTTCTACAACGTTCTCGAACGCTCCAGCGGAGCGCAGGCGATGCTGACCTCGATCCGCAAACTCGCCGGCAAAGCGAGCACGCACGTGTCGAAGATCGAGGCGCGGATCGAGCACAACCGTCTCCGGCTCGCCGAGGCCGAGGCCGAGCCGGAACTCACCTTCACCGACACCGCCGAACTCGAGGTCGCGAAGCTGCGGGCCGAAGAGCTGCGGCTCGAGGTCAACGCCCGCGAGAACTCCCCCGAGGCGATGCGCCGAGCCCGCCAGGACCGGGAGCGGCGGGCCGCCGACGGCCAGTACCCGAAGTGGACCCTCGACCTGAACCCCACCGATGCGTGGGCCGAACACCAGGGGATGAGCAAACAGGACCTGCTCGCATCGGTGCCGGGGCGTATGGCCGCAGCCCGGCAGGCATGGCTCGACGGCGCCGAACAGCGCGAAGCGGACCGCAAGGCCCAGCCGTGGGTGCCCCTCGACGCCAGCGAAGCGCTCTGGCAGTACGGCTTCGACGCCGACAGCGGGCGGCCCGGCGCCCGGGTGTACTGGGACGACCGGCAGTGGCACCTCGAAGCCTGGGACGGCGACGGCACGCTCGACCGCGCCGCCGTCAACACCCGCAGTGAGGCGTTCAACACCGCCGTCCGCGCCGTCGGGAAGTTCGCCGCCGACCGGGACATCCCCCGCGAGGCGATCCACCAGGCCAGCATGGACCGCCGCGGACGCCTCGAAGCCGAAGTGTCCGCCACAACCGTCGAACCCCCCGGCACCGAGGTCGACACCACCGACGGTGCCGCAGAAACAACCAGAGTTGACGATGAAGCACTCCAGGGTGTCGCAGAGGCAACCGATGTAGTCGTGGAGCCGACCGAGGCGGTGCTCGAACCCACCGACGCGGTGCCGACCGGCGAGGACACCTTCGAACTCGACGACACGCTCGCGCAAGGGCTGCGGGCGGCCGGCGACGTGCGCCCACTGCGCAGGCGCGATCTCACCAGCACCGGACCGCAGCAGCACCCCGATCCGATGCATCCGATGCAACAGTACGAAGCCGGTTGTGGAGACGGATACGAAGACGGCCGCGCCGTCTGACCGCGCCTCCAAGCTCGTCACCAGCGGTGGGGCAGAACCGATCCAGGTTCTGCCCCACCCCACCACCGACCAGGGGGAACTTGTGGAACCACACGTCACCGAAGCCGAAGCCCGCGCCGACATCGCGGCGATGGAACCGATCATGGCGATCGAAGGCCGTCAGATGAGCGACGCCGACAAAGAGCTGCTGGTCGATCTGATCCGGGGCACGAAGACCTTCGAGGAAATCACCAAGATCCTTGCCCGCGAGGCCGGCTACGACATCGACTGACATGGCTTCCCGATATTCCCGAGAGGTTCTTGACCGATCTGTCAAGGCTCAAGGGACGAGCCGCCGCAGCGGTGGCGAGGCAACATCTGCGAGGCAGGATCTGGCCAGTCGCGGACCAATCGAGCAGTGCGCTGACACCATCAGCGGCGCCGTCCGGCGCGCACGGTTTGCTGCCCTGACATCCTCGGGGCACCATGCAGGAGCGCCCGAGGGCGCTCGGTGACCGGTCGATGCGCCGGGCACGGAAAGTCTACTTGTTCGCTCCGAATCGCTGGTATGCCGCCTGCCGGGTGGTGTCCAGTGCCGTACCGATCACGGCCCAGGAATCACCGGCGTCTCGGGCGGCGGCCACGGCGGCCCGAAGCTCGGCCTCGGCGGCGGCCAGGGCCTTGCGGGCGGCGATGATCCGCCGCACATGGGTGGCATCGCGGGCGTCGGTGACGGCCGGATCGAGCTGGTCGAGTCCGGTCACATCGGTGTCGCTGCGCTTGACGGTCTGCATGGTGCTCACCTCAGGTAGTGGTAGAACTTCGCCCGAAGGCGATCGGCATGGATGATCCGGGTCGGCTCACCCGCGGGTACGGCCACCAGCTCGAGCAACCGGCCCGCAGTGTCGGGACCGATGATCAACAGCCGTTCCTCGCCGTCGTACTCGTACTCGACGTAGCGGATCGCCTCGTCGAACGCGTGGACGATGTCGTCATCACCGATCCCGTGCTTGCGCGCCGAATCCACGATCCTCACCCGTAAAGGATACCTTTACGCGCTGCGGCGTCAATACCTGCTTTACACGTTGCATCAGGATCATCTTCTATGGCGATCCGGCGCTTACGGAAGAGTTTGTCTTCGGGTGGGTGCTCGGGGTGTCGCGGGCGCCGGTATACCGGTATGCGGTGGAATCAGGATCTCGGCACCACACGACGAGCACCGGTAGGTGCGGTGCCCGGTCGCTCCCGACGGCCGGTGGGCCGTCTCGCACGAGCACGGCCACCATCCCACTACGACGCGGCCCGGCCCCAGGCGACGCCCGTTCGGGCACAGCTTCGGAGCGCGCTCGCAGGATCCCACACCGCCGATATTCGCACATATTTTCGAACGAGCGCTATGATCGGATGTGCGGCAGGCCGGTGGAGGGGCGTCGGCGGCGGCCTTCGGGAAGCATCGGCCTGCCGCCGCTGGTCAGCGTGCGCGAGGCCGCTGGTCAGACCGACCCACTGCGGGCAAGGGCCGCCGACAGCACTTGCGCATCGAGGGGGCCGCTTGCGCCTCGAACCCGGTGATCTCCCGAGTCACCGAGTCCGGGCCGAGAACTCCCAGAAGAGTTCTCGCACCGAAAGTTGAGGCGCAGCGGCCCCCCGGATACCGCCGAACGGGACAGTAGCGCACACCCCGGACACCGCCCAACGGCAGCGGTGCCGAAGCTGCGCCCTAGCAGCGCCGCCAGGCCACCTTCGGTGTCCACCGAATCGAGCGGCGCTGGCGCGCCGCACTGAAAAAGAACTTGCCCTTGCCCTTTCTGGCCTTCCGATTTTGACCGGCCGGCCGCTGCGCGCAACCCGGGGGCGCTGACGCGGCCTACGGCTCGAAAACTTTCTCCCCCGCTTCGCTCCTCCGAAACTTTTCGCCCCCCGGCTTGCACTCCGCGGCCTTACAGCCGGTCTGAATCTCCATGCCAGAAAGGGCAAAGAACAGGCGGCCCGATCGCCGCCGGTTCTCACTTCGAGCATGGGGAGTTGCGATGACCACCAAGCACACGTTCGCCGGGCGCGACGATCACGTCGACGCCATCCTGCGACGCGCCGAGTGTCTCGGGAACGACTTTGCGGCAGTGATCCGCAACGTCTCCACCGGACCGAGGATTTCGGATCTGCTGCGCCGCCACTCGCAGTTGCTGCGTGACGCCGAAGCGCGGGGCGTACGGACCTCGCGCATCAAAGCGGTCATCGACGCCGCCATCGACCGCGCCTGACCCGCCCCCTTTGCGCCGGGGCCGCGAGCGGCCCCGGCGCGCAACACCCACTCACCAAACCGGCGGGCCGCCGGCCCGCCCGACAACGAAGGAGAACGCATTCATGTCCGAGCGCATCCGCATCAAGGGAATCGGCGAGCTGATCGCCGCTGTGCCGAACATCCTCGGCTTCACCCCCGAGCTGTCCACCCTGCTGCTGCTGTTCCGCGGTGACCGGCTCGTGTGGACCGCCCGCCGCGACTTCGGTGCGCGCCAGCTCGCCGTGTCGGCCGAGGCACTGGCCAAGACCGGCGAATCCGATCGCGTCATCGTCGTCATCGTCACCGACCGCACACCGTTCGCCGATGTGATCGCCGAAGGCAGCAAGACCAAGGCCGCACTGCTGGATCTGGGCATGGACGTCAGCGGGATCTACTACACCCCGCGCATCGACGACGGCCAGCAGTGGACCGAGGTGGAGACGTTGCAGTGCGGCACCATCCCCGCCCCGAACGCCACCGAGGTTGCCGCCACCTACGCCGTTCTCGGCAAGACCGTGGCAGGCAGCCGCGACGAGATCGAGGCACGCTTCCGCCGCGTGGGCACGGTCACCCTCAGCGACCGTGCCCACGCCCGCACAGCCAAGGACGAGCTCGGCGACAACTTCGCCCGCTCGGTCCTCGAAGAGCTGGCCGAGGCGGTGCGCACCCGCACCGAACCGGATGCCGCACTCGCAGCGCGCACCGGACTCGTTCTCGTCACCGATGTCACCGCCCGCGATGCGATGCTCGGGCTGGCACTGCTCGACGGCGGTGTCGCGGCCGAGACGATGGGTGCCATCGCCCGCCGACTGCCCACCGCCCAGCGAGTGGCCGCGTTGACGGGGTAGCCGTAGCATTTGCCGAAAATCGGGCGGATATGGCGTAGTGCCCGGTCGGTGATCCGCTCGGCCTGTTGGGTCGAAACGATCGTCTGTCTCGCCACCGGCTCCTGGCGGGCGCGGCGTATCCGCCCAGCTCGCCGACGATCCGATTCGGGCCAGAACTCGTGTGGGACGTAAGGGCCCGCAACCCAAGGTTGTCAGGAAGTGCAAAGTAGCGGGATCCTGACGACAGGCTGGTGAATTCTCAGGCTCGTGGTGCAGCACTGCTGACGATGCGGTGGATGGTGGAGCGGCCGACGCTGTATTCCTCGGCCAGGTCCGCCAGGCTCGCGTCGTCGGCGGGGTCGTGGTAGCGGCGGTGGATTGTTTTCCGTGCCGTGAGAGGAAGTTTCGGCTGCTTGCCCTTGAGCCTGCCTTTCGCGCGGGCCTTGGCCATGCCCTCGCGGGTGCGTAGGTGGTTGAGGTTGGCCTCGAATTCGGCGACCATGGCCAAGGTTTGCAGGAAGAGCTTGCCGAACGGGTCGTTCCAGTCGTAGATCGAGCTCCCGAGTCCGAACAGCACCTCGCGCTCGCGCAGTTCGGTCAGGGTCTGGCCTGCTTCGGCCATGTTGCGTGCGAATCGGTCGAACTTCGGCGTGGTCAGCACTACCTGTCGCCCGTCGATGGCCGCCGCGGCGGAGGTGACGGCGGCGAGTGCGTTGTCGAGCCCGGCCCGGTTCTTGCGGGTGGTCCCGGAGAACCCTTTGTCGATGAAGATCCGCTCACGCGGCACTCCGAGCGCCAATAGCTGCTCGGTTTGGATCTCGACGTCTTGTTCGTCGGTGGAGCAGCGGCAGTATCCGACGCGGAACGGCTCACCCATGCCGAAAGTGTTCCAGATAGCGGGGGTTGACCGGCACAGTCAGCGGAACACCTCTACGGAACACCGGTGAGCTGGGCCGACGTTGGCTCTGCGTGGTGTTCCGGTGGCCGATCCGGTTACGGAACAGGTCAGGGGGTGTTATCGGTGTGTGGGGGTGTGTTGTGGGTGAGGAAGTGGTTGACGTCGACGGTGAGGAACAGGGCGGTGGCGGTGGTGATCACGTGGGCGTGGTCGTTTTCGATGGTGGCTTGCAGGTGGAGTTTGCGGCCGTCGCGGGCGTGGATGTGGGCGCGGAGGGTGTAAGGGGTGTCGAGCAGGATCGGGGCGAGGTAGTCGATGGCAAGGTGGCGGGTGACCGCGGGTTCCCCGACGGTGTAGAGCAAGAGTCCGAACAGTTCGTCGAGGACGGTGGCGACCGCGCCGCCGTGGGCGATCGCGGGGGCGCCGACGTGGCGAGAGTCGAAGCGGTGGTGGGCGTGGACGCCGTGTGCGTCGCGGCGGGCGCGTAGCTGGTGGCCGTGGGGGTTGGCCGGTCCGCAGCCGAGGCAGTGGTCGTGGTGGGGTGGCAGGTCGGCGGAGTCGGGTGCGAGCACAGGGAAGGCGGGAATCCAGTCCGGGACCTGTCGGGGCTCGGGTGTATGGGTGCTGGGTGTGTTCTCGGTCATGGGCGCTTTCTGTGGGGTGTGTCTACCGTGCGGTGGTGAAGAGGATGTCGCAGTGGGCTTTGCGGGCGAGCTCGATCGGTGGGGTAGTCAGCAGCCGGGCCAGCAGCGGTGGCCGGTGGGGATCGGCGGTGACAATGAGGTCGGCGCCGGTGGCGGCGGCCAGGTGCAGCAGCGCGTGCGGGGCGGGTTCGGACAGGATGTGGGTTTCGATGTCGGTGGCGCCGTGGGCGAGGGCGTGCTGGTGGGCGGTCCGCAGGATGGCCTCGGTGGGAGTGGTGCCGCGTAGCTGGTAGGCGTCGGGTCCGAGCCGGTCGAGGTCCGCCCCGAGCTCACGTGCGTCGATGTGGTGGCGGGCGCAGATGATCAGGAGCCGGGCGTGGGTGGCGTGGGCGAGTTCGGCGGCGTGGTCGACCACACGGTAGGAGCGGTCGGATCCGTCGGTGTCGACGATGATCGTGCGATAGGCCGTCATGACGGGCGTCTTTCACGAGAAGGGAGCGTGTTTTGCGGGGGAAATGGTCGAGATGTATCGGCGGCGTGGTGCGCGGCCGGGGGCCAGTACTGCCAGCACGATCGCCCCGACGGTGGTGAGGGCGGCCAGGGCGAGCGCGGCCTGGCCGCTGCCGTGCACGAACGCGGCCTTGGCGAACTCGGCCAGCGGTGCGGCCACCGGTCCGGCCTGGTCGGCGACCTGCAGCGCCGCGGCCAGGGAATCGGCGACCGGGCCGCGGGCGGGCTCGGGCAACTGGGGCAGGGCGGGCTGGATGCGGTGGGTGTAGCCGGCGGCCAGCACGCTGCCGGCCACGGCGATCCCGATCGCGGCGCCGATCTCGCGGGCGGCGTCGTTGACCGCGGCGGCGACCCCGTGTTTGGCCTCGGGGGTGTCGGCGACGATGGCATAGGTCGCCGGCGCGGTGCACAATCCCAGGCCCGCGCTCATGATCAGCAGCGGCCACAGCAGGTCGAGGTAGTGCGCGGCGAGTGTCAGCCGGCTCACCAGCACCAGCCCGGCGGCGATGGTGAGCAGGCCGGCCACGGTCATCACCCGTAACCCGACCAGGCTCGACAGCCACGGCGCGATCACCGAGATCACGACCAGCGGCACCACCATCGGCGCCAACGCCAGCGCCGAGGCCAGCGGCCCGTAACCGAAGACCAGCTGCAGGTACTGCACAAGCAGCAGGAATACCCCGAAGGTGACCAGGAACTGGATGGTCACCGACAGCGACCCGGCACCGAAACCACGGCGGGCGAACAACCGCACATCCAGCAGCGGCGCCGCCGAGCGCAGCTCGACGACCACGAAGGCCGCCGTCGCGGCCACGCCGACCCCGGCGGCGGCGGCGACGAGCGGGTCGGCCCAGCCGCGCGCGGGGAACTCGATCACGGCGAACACGATCGCCGCGACAGCGACCGCCACCGCCACCGCGCCCACCCAGTCCACCTGCGGATGCTCGCGCTGGCGGGACTCGGCGATGGTGCACGCCAACCCCGCCAGCACCGCCCCGGCCACGGTCAACCCTACGAACACCGATAGCCACGACCATCGTTCGAGCAGCACCCCGGCACCGAGAATCCCCAGTATCGCCCCGGATCCGGCGACCCCGGCCCATATCCCCACCGCCCGGCCGCGATGAGCGGGGGCGAACCCTGCAGTGAGGATCGACAGCGTCGAGGGCATCACCAGCGCGGCGCCTGCCCCGGCCAGCGCGCGCGTCGCGATCAACCAGGCCGGGTCGGACAGCAGCAGCGGCAGCGCCGAGGCGGCGGCGAACACCACCAACCCCACCACCAGCACCACGCGGCGCCCGTAACGGTCACCGACGGCGCCGGCGGGCAGCACCAGACACGCCAGCACCAGCGTGTAGCCGTCGACGATCCAGGTCAGCTGGGCTTGGGTGGCCCCGGTCGCAAGCGCGATCTGCGGCAACGCCGAATACAACGCCGCCATCGCCGCGACCACCAGCGCCACCGCCAGGCACGACACCGCCAGCATCCACCACTGGGCCCTGGTCCAGCGGGCGATCTCGACAGTGTCCGTTCCGGGTGTGGCCACCGGCACCTCCCCGACTTTGAAGACCAACGGTATCTGTACGAGACCATTCGTATCATAGTGGTTGGGGGGTGGGATAGAGTTCACCCATATCAAGAGTTCAACGACACGAATTCGGAGGAAGGCGCGTCCATGACCGACCCAGGCCCGGCGGCGACCGACCCGCTCGCCGCGGACGACGAGCAGGCCGATCCGCGACTGGCGCGCTCACGCAACCGGTTGCTCGACGCGGCCACCCATCTGCTGTCCACCGGCGGTGTCGAGGCGGTCACCGTCGAGGCGGTCACCCGCGTGTCGAAGGTCGCCCGCGCCACCCTCTACCGGCACTTCGGCAGCACCACCCAGCTGCTCGCGGCGACTTTCGAACGACTACTTCCCCAGGTCGACACACCGACCGGCACCGGGCCCGTGCGTGAGCGGCTCCTGGCGCTGCTCGCCAGCCAGGCCGACCTCATCGAACAGGCTCCGGTGCAGATGACCACCCTGGCCTGGCTGGCGATGGGTTCCATCGGCGAGGACCACCCCGACCCGGCCGCGGTCACCTCGCTGCGCGCGCGCGTCATCGAGCAGTACCGCCACCCGTTCGACCAGATCCTCACCAGTCCCGAGGCCCGCGCGATGCTCGGCGAGCTCGACACCACCTTCGCCATCATCGAACTCCTCGGCCCGATCGTGTTCGCCCGTCTCACCGGATTACGCAGCATCGACCACGACGACTGCACCCGGCTCGTCGACAACTTCCTCACCGCCCACCGAACACCCACGCCAGCAGACACCGCTATCGACATCGCCACGCCGTAACCACGGGCCCCGGTTCCGCGCGGTCAGAACAAGGTGTCGCGCACCCGCAGCGGCCGGTACCCGGTCGGGCCCAGCTGGGCCAGCTCGGCGTCGATGTCGACCTCGATCGCGCCGAAGAAGTTGATGTTGGCACTGTGGGCCGGGCTGATGTGGGCCAGGACCTCGTCATCGATACGCTGCCCGGTCCGGCGCATCTGCTCGACAGCGAACCCGTAATACTCTGTGGTCCAGGCGATCACAGCGTTGGTCGTCAAGGTCAGGCACCAGGCCTGCTCGGTCTGGTCCTCGAGGTGGCGCGCCCGGATCATCCCCTCATGGGCATAGAGCAGGTCGCGGCGCAGCGCGTGCAGCGACTCGCCCTTGTTGAGCTGCCGCGAGATCTTGCGCCGGTAGTCCGGATCGGAGAGGTATCTCGCGGCGTAAATGGTGCGCCGCAGCGCCCCGTACTCCTTGAGCGCCGCGGCCAGGGTGTTCTGCCGCCCCGACGCCGACAGCTTGCCGACCAACAGCGACGCGGTGGCGTGCCCGAACTTCAGCGATCCGGCCAACCGCAGCAGATCGTCCCAGTGCTCGGCGATCAAACCCAGGTTGGCCTTGCGGGTCATCAGCGGGCCCGCGTGCGGGAACCGGGCCTCGGCCTCGGCGCGCGGGCCCGGCCGGTACAGGGTGATCCGCCCCAGATCCCGGATCCGTGGCGAGAGCTGCATCCCGAGCAGGTCGAACAACCCGAAGTTGACCAGGGTGACCCCGTGGGTGTCGGTGGCGTGCTCGGTGATCGGCAGATCGGTGGCGTTGCCCAGGATCTCATCGAGCACGTAGTGGGCTTCGCGTTTGGTCGCCACGATGACCTTGGTGCCGTAGGTGGCGTGGGTGTCGCTGACATGGGTGTAGGTCGACAGGCCCTCGCTGGCGAAATAGCGGCTCAACGGCCGCGCCGTGGTCGACTTACCGCGCGTCGGGAAACGCTGCCCGTCGCTCGACGACAGTGTTCCGGCGCCGAACACCGCGGTCAGCGGCAGCCGCTGGTGGTAGCCGACCAGTACCAGGTTGGCCGCGCGCAGGGTCTCCTCGCGCACATACCACTCGTCGGTCCAGGCCAGGATGTCGTAGGTGATTCCGCACGCCTCGGCCATCCGGGTCAACCCCAGGTTCGTCGAGTGCGCCAGCAGTACCGCGATCAGGTTGCGTTTGAGCTCCGGCGTCCGGGTGGCCTGACCGCCGGCGTGGGTGAAGCAGTCCAGGTAGCCGGTGCGTTTGTCCAGCTCGATCAGCAGCGACACGATCGGCGCGAACGGCAGCATTTCGGTCAGCTCGGCCTTGAGCGTGATCGCCTCGGCGGGAACATCTTCCGCGCTCAGCGGCGAGATCACCAGATCCCCGCCCTCGTCCAGCCGGACCGGGCCGTCCCCGCCGGCCAGCACCTCCTCCAGCTCACCGAGAGCGTCGTGCAGTTCGGCGACCACGGTGGCCAGCGCGACGCCAGGATCGGCGGATCGCCCGACCAGGCCGCAGAACTCAACGCGTTGCGGTTCCCACTGCCCGGTGGTGAGCAGGTAGGCGGCCGGGTCGGCGTAACGGCGCGAGCCCGGCACGAACACATCCCCGCTGCGCAACCCGTCACGCAATCCGAGCAGCACACACAACTCCCAGTAGTGCCGATACGCGGTCGCGCTGCCGGATTTGCGGGCCTCGTCGAGGTAGCCGCGCCACTTCATCGGCACGAACCCGGTCGGGGCGTCATCGAAGACCTTGCGCCGCCCGGTCGCGTTCAACTCGCGCAGCATGTTCACCGCGATCAGCAACTCGGTCGCGGCGGTACCGCCGCAGAAGCGCACCGCTTCGAGCACCGCGGGGGTGAACTGACGCAGGTAGGTGTAGGAGGAATCCAACGCCGCCAGATGCCCGTGATCACGCGGCAACCTGGGCTTGGCCTGGGCGATCGCCGCGCGCAGGCGCTCCCACCCGATCTTCTCGCCGCGGATCAGCGCACCGATCTCCTCATCCGGAACGCCGGGGTCGGTGACGATTTCCAACAGATCGTCCAGCAGCGCCTGACGGTCCTCTCCAGTCTTCCCTCGTTCGGCCAGCCGCTGCTGCATCTTCCGTTCGGCAGCACCGAATTTCACCGAGATCGCCTGATCGAACAACGCCACGACCTCATCGAGGACATCGGTGCCGGACTGGGCCAGCACCGTGAGCAGGATCGGATACCGGCGTTGCGGATCCCGACGTTGCAGCGCTTGCGGACTCAGGCGCCGGCCCATCGTGGCCAAAAACCGGCGCCGCTCGGCGGGCAGCACCGACATATCCAGCCGATCAGCGCCCAACCCGCGCAGGAAACCCAGCTTGTCGACCTCGGCGCGGACCGCGGCCGCCGAGGCCTCCACCGGCCCGGTCGACAGCCACCGCAACCGCGAGATCCCCAGCGAAGCGTCGGTGACAAGCAAGCCGTCCAACTCCGCGCACCGCGCCGCAGTGAACTCGTGAGCGAGCCGGTCATAGGTTTCGGTCTGGGCCTGGTGGCGGGCGTGGGCGACCCGCTCGACCACGGTGACCGGGCCTGGCCGGATCACCTTCGCCGAGATCAGATACTCACACGCCAGCCGGAACAGCAGAGTCGGGGAATCGTGCTCCATCGCCCGCGCGAGCAGGAACTCATCGAGCTCCTTGAACTCGAGCGCACCGACCGCACGCCATCCCAGGTACCGCGCGGCCAGGCGCACATGCTCGGTGCGGGTCTTGGCTCGCCTGCCGTAGGCACCGATCACCACCGGATCCAACCGCAACTGCTCGGCGACACGAGCCACCGCCACCGGCGGAGCCGTGACCAGCCGATCCGGCACGAATCCCAGCCACGGCAGCGTACACAACGCGATCGCCAAGCCCAGCCGCTCGGCTGGGCCCCGGCCCCGGCCCGGATCCACGAACGCCAGATCCGCAGGCGTCAGCGTGAAGTACCGGAACAGCTCCTCGCGGCTGATCTCCGGGAATCCCCGCAGTCGTTCCAACTCCTCGTCCGCGAACATCCGCGTCGCCACGACCCCAGCCTCCACCAGCACCGACCAACATCATCATCGGCAGTCAAGCACCAACCAGTCGACAGCGCATGCCGAACTCGAAACCCCGTGCCCACCAGTCGGATACGCCAAATCCGCCCGATTTCCGGCGGATGCTACGGCTACCCCTTGACGGTGGCCGGGTACTTCTCCTACGCCAACGGGCAGGGCGTCGAGGCCGGGTGCGCGTTCCGTGCCGCCCGCGAGGAAGCCACCCGCTTCCCGCTGTGCGACACGCGGTTCCTCGGGTTGCTCGAACAAGCACTCGAGCAGGGACTGCACCCGTCGATGATCCGCGAGCTCGCAGGCACCGCAGTGCGCATCGCCCGCGAACGCTTCGGCATCGAGCTGCCCGCGCCCAGCGGTGACCGGATCTGACACCACCCGACACGACGAGGCCCCCGGAATCCGTAGTTCCGGGGGCCTCGCCCGTTGCGCGCAAGTGTTGGTCAGGTATCGAGCCCGACCACCACTTGCGCACGTCTTACACCGCACAGCATAGTGCCGCACGCACGCTACAACGCATCGCCCACCTGCTCGTCCGGGAACGCCAGGTCGAACGACCCGGACGCCGGCCGGGACAACGGCACCGGCTCACCGTGGAGGACCGCTTCGAGGTCACTCTCGCTCGGCCGGATCGTGTGCTTGACCGCCTCGTACAACTGCTTTTCCACTTCGGATCGCTGAACCATCGACACCCCTTCGCGTGTAGTCACCGGACCTACCAGCACAGGCCCACCTGTTGCTCAGAACAGCGTCTGCTGCCACTGTCCCGGATCGGTCTTCGCGCGCAGCAACGCCTGCTCGTCGTAGCCGTCGCGCAACGCCTCCCGGATCGCCAGCGACCGCTCGTAGCGAGTGCGGCCCTGCCCGTCGAGCAGAGCGTGACCGGACAGCCGGCCCAGGGCAATCGCGTAGCGCACGTTCTCGCTGTAGGTGGATTCCACCAGGTGCGCCAGCCCGACCCGCACACACAACGGTTCGTTGCACTTGTGCTCGCACACCACGTTCGGAGCCAACGGCCCGTGCGTCAGTTCCACCGAAAACCGATGCGCGAGCATCGTGCGTTGCCGATTCCCGCGCTGGAAGTTGAACCGCCCGTATCCGTCCGGCGCACTGATCGCCCCGACCCAGTACCAACACGTCGGGGACTTCACGACCTTCGACCAGAACGCGGAGATGTTCGCCTGCGACGGCCGCAGCGAGTTGTCCACCACCCGTACCCGGCGACGGTCCGGAGCATCGTCGGCGACGAACTCGACGGTGCCGTCGCTGAACGCGAGGTCGAACAGCGGCTCCTCGTCTTCGCTCACGGCCGCACCGCGCTCAGGACACGGCCACGCTCACCGGCCGGTCCTCGTCGGACGGCTCAGCGCTGTCCGAGCTGTCGCCGGTGATCCCCAGGTCGGCCCGAGCCTGCTCGATGATCTTCTTCGCCTCGCGCACACTCACACCGAGCAGCGGAGCCAGCTCCGCCGCCGACGCCTTACCGCTGAACGCGACGATCGCATCGGCATACTCGCGCAGCAACATCTCTTCCTGCTCGCGTTCGGCCGGCGTCATCTGCTCGGCGTCGGACTCCAGCTCCTCACGCACCGCAGCGATCTTCGCCGCATACTCCTGCCGGATCTTCTCGATCTTCCGATCACGCGCTTTCTCGAGCCGCTCGATCTTCTTCAACGGCGCGTCGGCACGAGCGGACACCGCCGAGTCGAGCTTCGCCAGCTTCTCGGCGGCGGCGTGGATCGGCGCGGACAGCTTCTCGAGCTCCGCCTGACGAGCCAACAGGCGCTCGCGTGCGCGGCGCGCGTTCTCCCGGACATTGCCGGCGGTGTGCGGACGCAGGGAGCGGCGGGACGCCACACGAGAAGTCGAGGCCATAGTCCCGCAGTGTAGCGGCTCGCCACACCCCGCGGGGAGCTCCGCGCCCCGCTTCGTCGTCACCTCGACATGCCATCCGTTTCGCTCACCTCACCGACGAAAAACCACCCCAACCGGCCTAACACCCGCAGCTCCGCAGCTCCGCAGCTCCGCCAGGACCCCCCGAGGGCCTGTCGGACCTCGGTGCGAACTCCGTTCGCCCAGAAAATTCTCACACCTCATGCACTAAAGGTGCGACATGGCATAATCGGCGCCGTGATGACCGTCCACAAGCTCAACGCTGGGGACGGCTATGTCTATCTCACCAAGCACGTCGCCAAGGGCGACGCCACCGAGTCCCGCAAGCCCGATGCGGTCGACTACTACGTCGCCAAGGGCACCCCGCCCGGCGTGTGGTGCGGGAAACTGGCCGAGAAGGTCGGTGTCGAGGTCGGCACCGAAGTCACCGAATCCGCGATGCGATCGGTGTTCGGTGCTGCGCGTACTCCGACCGCCTTGGACACCAAGCCCGGACCCGAAGCCTCGGTCGAAGAGCACCTGAACTGGTCCCAAAGCACCGCCCTCGGACGAGCGTTTTCGTGGTTTCAGAACAGTCAGGAATACGTCCACGACGTCGAGGAACTGTGCACCGCCTACAAGGCGCAGCACGGGGAATACCCCGACACTCAGACCAAGAAGGACATCCAGTTCGCCACCGCCCGCAAGCACCTGAGCCGCGAAAGTGCTGAGCAGGCCGGGCTGCTCAGCGATGAAAGTGTGTGGAAGTTCATCACCGAGCAGTACAGCAAGGCGCGGCAGCCGGTGGCCGGCTATGACCTGGTGTTCACCCCGATGAAGTCCATCTCGTTGCTGTGGGGCCTGGGCGACGATCAGGTCAAGGCCGCAGTTGAAGAAGCCCACAAGCAGGCCGTGGACGAAGCATTGGAGTGGATCGAAGATCACGTGATCTACACCCGCCGCGGCAAAGGCGGGGAGCGCAAGGTCAAGGCCGAAGGGCTGTTGATCGCCCGGTTCGATCACTTCGACAATCGCGCTGCGGACCCGAACCTGCACACCCACAGCGCCGTGCTCAATCGTGTCTATGCCGAAGGCCGATGGACCACCATCGACGGGTCCATTCTCTACAAGGCGAACGTGTCGGCGTCGGAGAAGTACAACACCCGGGTGGCCGATCTCGTGGCCCGCAAGCTCGGTGTCACCTTCGCTCCGAGGCCGGATACGCCGGTCGGCAAGCAACCGGTCTACGAGGTCGAAGGCATCCCGGTGTCCCTGATCGAGGAGTTCTCCCGCCGCGCCGCGATCGAGGCACGCCAGGAAGAGCTGGCCCGCGACTACAAGACCCGCTACGGCAAGAACCCGCCGAAGAAGGTGCAGTACGCCCAGGCGCAACAGGCCACCTTGGACACCCGCAACGCGAAGAATCCCCCACGCTCCCTGGCCGAATTGCGGGCCGAATGGCGCGAGCGCGCCGAGGCGATTCTCGCCGGGAACAATCCCGCCGAGCTGGTCGAATCCGTCCGCGGGGAACGGGACCGCCGACCGGAGTTGACTCCCGGGCAGGTGCCGGCGCTCGTCGATGAGGTCGTCGACACGCTCTCGCGCAAGGTCGGTTCGTGGACGGTGTTCTCGGTGACCGCCGAGATCGAGAGGCGCCTGCGAGAGTTCAGTTTCGCCGACGACGAGCAGCTACGCGCGCTCCACGATGATGCACTCGAACTCGCACTGCGCGACTACTGCCTGCCCATTGACATCGAGGAATATCACCTGCCCGAGCGGATCAGCGACCGCGTCGAACGGGGACGTCGGCGCAGCCTGCTGGTCGATCGCGCGCAGATGCGTTACACCGCGCAAGCGGTTCTCGACGCCGAGGACTTCATGCGTGAGCAGGCCCGGATGGACGACGAGCACATCGTGGACGACCGGATCATTCGCCGCAAGATCCGCGCCGTCGAGGAGGCGAACGGCCACGAGCTCGGTGCCGATCAGCTCGCCATGATCGAACACTTCCTCACGGCCGGCAAACGGGTCGCGGTGGCGGTAGGTGCGGCCGGTGCCGGCAAGACCACCGCCGCCACCGTGATCGCCCGCGCCTGGGAAGCGGTCAACGGAAACGTCATCGCTCTGGGGCCGTCGGCCCGTGCCGCCGAAGTGCTCGGTGAGGAAATTTCGGTGCAGGGCCGCACCATTGCCGACGTGCTCACCCGCCACCGCGTCGGCATCGCAACCGGCATCGGCAAGGGTGATCTGTTGCTGGTGGACGAGGCGGGCATGGCATCGGCCCGCGATCTGGCCGACCTGACCCGCATCGCCACCGAGTCCGGTGCGGTGGTGCGGTTGTTGGGTGATCCGCAGCAGCTCGCTTCCGTCGAAGCCGGTGGCGTTCTGCGTGATCTGGCCGATCGCACCAACGCCCCGTTCCTGCGCCAGGTCCACCGTTTCGCCACCGTCGGTGAGGCCGAGGCGAGCCTGCGCTTGCGCACGGGCGATGTGACGGTGCTCGAGTGGTACGAGCAGAACGATCGCATCCGGCAGGGCATGGCGCACGAGCTGGCCGATGCAGTGTTCGACGCCTACGTCGCCGACGTCGAGGCCGGGCAGGTCGCGTTGATGGTCGCCCCCACCAACGATCTGGTGCGCCAGCTCAACGAGAAAGCCGCCGCCTACTACCGCGCCAACGGCACCGTCACCGGACCCGGCATCGTCCTGGCCGACGGTCTCGAGGCCGCTGTCGGGGACGTGGTGGTCACCCGGAAGAACAATTCGAAGTACGTCGTCGAGGACTCCGACGGCAACACCTCGGGCCGGGTGAAGAACGGCGACCTGTGGACCGTCGCTGCCATCGGCGACGACGGATCGCTGCGGCTGCGCAACAACATCAGCGGCGGCCAGGTCACCGTCGCCGCCGACTACATCACCGACAACGTGCAACTCGGCTACGCGACCACCGTGCACCGCTCGCAGGGCATGACGGTGGGAAGTTGCCATGTGCTCGCCGGGGCGAACATGGATCGCCAGTCGTTGTACGTCGCGCTCACCCGCGGCAAGCACGCCAATATCGTCTACGCTGCCAACGACGAGCTGCCCGACTGGGACTTCGAACATCGCCCGGATGAGCATCCCGGCGCGATCGGTCTGCTCGCGAAGATCATCGCCCGCGACGGTTCCCAGCGCACCGTGCACCAGATGATCGAGGACGAACAGCGCAAGGCCGCGTCCTGGTCGAAGATCGTCGATATCTACATGCTGGCCGTCGGGGAGCTGTACGCGGACTACACCGAACAGCTCCTGGGCCGGATTCTCACCGACGAGCAGTTCGGCTGGGTGCACAGCCTCGGCGGGTGGGATCAGATCGTCACCTACGTCGCCCAATCGGAAACCTTCGGCTGGGACACCGAGACTCTGCTGCGCGAGGCCGCCGCCGTGATGAGCTCCGAAGGCAGAGCCGGCCGGATCGACACCGAGACCAACTCCCCCGGCCAGGTCATCGCCCGCGCCCTGAAGAACCGCATCGACAACTCCGACGGAGCGCAACTGCCACGCCGCCGCACCGACGCGGTAGCCGCCTACCGCGTGCCAGCACTGACCGACGCCGCGGCCGCAACCGATCCCATCCTCGCCGCCTACGCCCGCTCGTGCGAGCAGCAGATGCACGCGTTCATCGACTCCTACACCACCACCGCCCTCGAACAGAACGCGCCGTGGATCACCGCCATCGGCCAGCGGGGAACCGATCCCCGCCGGGTGCGGCTGTGGGAGGCCACGGTGCGGGAAATCGCGGTCTCGCGGGTGCTCGCCGACGCCCCCGCCGACGAGACCGATCCGATGGCGCACATCCGGCAGGCACGCCAGGGTGCGGTCGAGACGAACATCGAGCGGTTGCGCCGACCCGAGGACACCCGCGGCGAGGTGGCCGGACCCTACGCCCGCTACAGCGACGCCGAGCTGGTGTCCGCGCAAGGTGTCAGCCGGGGACGGCTCACCGAAGATGCGATGCTGCTGTCGCTGGCCCGCGACGAACTCGAGCGGGCACGAGGGGAGATGTCCGCCCTCTCGGGCGTGGAGCGGTCCCTCGCACAGGTCGAAATCGACGAACGCAACATCGCGGTGGTGCGTGCTGCCCGCACCCGACTCGATGCCCTGACCCGGTCCCCGCACGTGACCGAACACCAGATCGCCGCTGCCCGCGCCGCTGTGACCGCCGCCGAACAGGCAGCGCCGCCCGAGCGACGCTGGGCGGTGATCGAACGCGGTGCACAGCACTACCGCGCCGCCGAAGCCGCCAAGGCCCGCGCCCGCGCCACCGACGATCAGACCATCGGGCGGATCACCGACCGCATCACCCGACTCGAGGAATCGATCGCCGCCGAACGCACCATCCTCGGCCAGATCGACGCCGAACTCGCCCGACGCAAGGCCGGCGGACCCGACTACACCACCGGCACGTCGACGCGACAGACACACACCGATTCGGGGGCGAACGTCCAGTTCGGTCTCGACCCCCTCGACCACGACACCGGACCGGAACGGGACCTGTAGGCCCGGACGCGGCGACCCCCGCCCCCGATGGCACAAGGAGAAGGACTATGGCGGACAACGACCAGAAGCGGCGGTTCCTGCGCAATCGGGGACGAGCAGCTCACCCCACCGAGGCGGCGAGTGCACCGAACTCGCTCGACGGGTCCCCGGCCGGTGCCCAGGCGAGACCGCAACCCCGACCGGCCAGGGCGCAAGCCAGCCAGGACGTGACCGACCTCGTCGGCTTTCTTCGCCAAGTCGACGGCCGCCGCGCTCAAGGGCATCCGGCCCCGGCACCGAAGGACCGAACCGAGGTTCTCGGCGCATTCCGGGGACAGCCCGCCGAGCAGACCACGGTCCAGATTCTGGCAGCAGCAGCAACAGCCCGGCATGTGGGCGCGCAGGCACAGATCACCCGCAAATGGGAGCAGCTCGCGCAGGAGAATGCGGCACGACTGGACGCACTGCGAGCACAGCAGTACCGGAAAGAGCAGCAGCGATATGTGCAGGTGCAGATGCCCCTGGACGAGATCGCCCGCCGCCTCGCCGAGCGGCAGGCCACCGACCGGGACGCCGACAACCGCGTCTTCGACGCCGCCGCCGCCGTCGCATTGACCTACGTCGCCGCCCGAAGTGTGCCGTCGTTCGACAAGCTCGCCGAACTGTCCGAACAGCACCTCGCAGTGGCCGAACCCACCGAGCAAGTCCCGGCAGCGGTGACCGAATCCCTCGCCCGCACCACCGACGAACACACCGCCGACTCCGACACCGTAGAGATGAACGTCGACAAGTCCGAGACCAACCCGGACGTGTCCAGCGACCCTGCCCCGCAGCCCGACCCGGCCGACGCAGTCGAAGAAGAAAACGAAGCGGATGTGTCCGACCAGCTCGAACGGATCGCAGAGACGGCACCGACGAGCAGTGGTGACCTGGGCAAGATCGGAGCTGCCCTCGAGTCCGCCGGCCGGGGTCTGGCCGCCGCGGTCGGCCCGGTCAACGGTGACGACGAGGTCGCTCCTCCCCTCTCACCCGTCAACCTGAACCAGCTCAGTCAGGAACTACTCGATGCGATCGGTGCTGCAGTGAGCAGTCACCCCCGATCGGTAACCGAGATGCTCAACATCGAACGCACGCCCGACCACACCAACGAGGCCGCGTTCGTCCCTGACACCGGCGTCGAACACAGTCACGAAGCAACGCTCGGGTACTGACCGAAGACAGCACTGTGGGGACCACCGGACGGTGGCCCCCACAGTCGTCATACTGCTACGCCAGGTCTGTGTAGAACGCGTAGATCGTGCACGCGAGGACGAAGACCCCGGTGCACAGGGCGCACAGCGCCATTCCCAGAGCCGTCCGCCAGTATTGGATGGCTTTTTCCTTGAACAGCGGGCTTTTGCCGAACCACATGACGGCGGCAAGACCGAGGACGAACACCAGCACCGCGACCATCGCCGTCCAGGTAGCCCACCGCCCGTATCCCACGGCTTGCGCAACCAGGTCCGCAGTTTCCCCGGCCGGGACGTACTCCCACAGGACCACCGTGTCCTGGTTGAAATAGAACCATCCGATCACAGCGACGAACGCCAAGACCACTGCTGCGTGCTGGACCCACCACCACCGGCTGCGGGGTGCGTAGCGGGACACAGCATCGAGGGCTTCGCCACGCACCTGCTCGGCAGGCAACTGAGCAACTCGCTCGCGCAGCTCCCCGACCGCGACCGCGGCCTGGTAGAACGCCAACTTCCGTTGATCGTCGCTCAATGACACTCCCCGCTCGTCAAGCCACTGCTGCTGTTCGTCACGGATCATCTGACGCCACTGCTCCCCGGCCGGTGCCAGATCCGGCTCGGGCAAAGATAGTTTCATGCCACTCCTTCGTATGTCGTAACCCAGCTCGTACCGGCCGAGGACCGCTCCCTCATTGCCCGGATCACCGCGTCGTACCCAGCTCAGGGACGTAGGACTGCTGACCGAAAGCTCGGACGACTGGGACACCGTGACCGTGGATGCCCACGGTTTCTCCTAGCCGTACTGGTTGATGATCGTGTCGACCAGATCGGACGGAATCGGGTCCGCGGGCATGGCCGGCCAGCCCATGAAGCTGCGGTCGGCTTTGGCGTTGGCCATCGGTCCGGTGTCGCCGTCGAGGATGACCTTCAGGTGGGGTTCGAGGTGCTGTACCCACCACGCGGACACCGCGGACATCGAATCCGACGCTCGTGCTTCCTCCCATGCCTGGTGTAGCGCGGTCAGTCGGGCCACGACCTCCGGGTACGCCCACCACCTCGCATCCCAGGACAGGCCGCCGTCGTTGTCACTGATCCGCCGGCGGATCACCGGCAGGAAGAAACCGTTCACCCAGTCGATGACGTTCGCGTACTTCGGCTCTTTCTTCTCCTGCGGTTCCGGAGTGGAGTCGACTGCTGCGGCCTGTTCCGGGGTCCACTCGTCGGCGGTGCCGTCTCCGGACTCGTTGCCGGTGTCCCAGCGATCATCGGTCGTGCGGGGCAGATTCACCATGCTCATTCCTTCGACATGAACTCGGACGTAAACAGGGCAGTGGTGCGGGAGGAATCCACGACAGGCGCGTCCACGGTGCGTGGTTGCTGCGGACCCTCACTGCCTAGGCGATCGGACTCCCCCACCGGCAGCGCTTTCTGTTGGGCAGGGCCGAGCTGCTTGCTGTCCTTCGTCGACTGACGGATCGCCTCGGCGAACAGCGAGTTCCCCCAGAACGCCTTGCGGACCAGGATCGGGGTGGAGCCACCGATCGTCACCAGCGCCCGGGTTTTCGGCAGCGCCCGCAGGTCCCGCTTTTCGAAGATGGTTTCCTTCTGCCAATTGCTCGACACACTCGCCTGACCGCTGGAGAACAAACCGGTAGGGCGGCTGCGAGACTCGGTGTCGACGTAGTGGGTGCCCACGGCATCGACCAGGCCGGACAGGAAGGCGTCGTCTTCGACGTTGCCGCCGTACCAGACGACACTGCACGCATCGACCATGGACTTGAAGGCTTCGCGGCCCCAGACCTTTTCTCCCTGGGAGGGGGACTGGAAGAAGGTGATGAGGATGATGCCGCGACCACCGAAGTGCGAGTACCAGCGGGGCAGGTCCTCGATCTTGCAGATGTTGGCGGCCTCGTCGAGCACCGCCGTCAGCGGGATCGGCATCCGCTCCGATTCCTGCTGCTCGGAGTATTCCTCGGCGCAGGTGAGGATCTGCCCGACCAGGGCACTGGAGATCGCCGAGGACGAGCCGGGGCCGTCCTTGGACAGCGCATACATCGTGTCGGTGCGGGTGACGAACTCGGCGGAAATGAACTCCGGCAGGTCGTGGACGTGCTCTCCGTCTGTGATGGTGACCCGGCCGGACTGGTCGGTGCCGATGACGACCCGGCGGTTCGGCAGGACTGCTTCGGCGTAGCGGGGCTCGTCCAATGGGGAGAGGAATCGGCGGGCCATGTCGTAGAAGCCGTCGCGTTGTTTGGCGTTGACGGATTGTTTGCCGCGCATCGTGCGGGCCAGCTCCGGGTAGCCGTACTGCTCGAGCACGGCCGGGGGGATCTGTGACTGGGTGTGGGTCAGCCACTCGACCACATGCCGGATGTCCCCGCCGACCAGGGCAGCGGCGAGCAGGTAGGAGGCGAACAGGTCGCGGGCGTTGCCGTCGAAGTAGGCATCGACGCGGGCACCGGCATCGGTGGCAGCGGAGATGAAGTAGCCGCATACCGCCGCAGCAGAAGGCAGGTCGGTGACGGTGCGCAGCGGGTTGAACCAGAAGCTCGCACGTTCTTGTCGGTTGCCGGTAGACACGCCTTGCAGGTCGAATACCCACACCCGTCCTGTTTCGCGGCGGATGCCGACGGTGTGGGAGTACACATCGCCGCGGTTCGAGGCCACCAGTGCCGCACCGGGGGCGTGGCAGATCGCCGGGATCGCGAAGCTGGCGGACTTGCCCATGCGGGCGCCGGCGAAGGCGATCGCTACGAACTCCCAGGTCATGCGCAGGGTGCGATCCCCGACCACGGTGTGTCCGAGGGGGATGCCGAGGTAGCCGGGGTGATTGGTGGGGATGGCCGGGGCGAGCCGGTCGGTGCTGGCGGCGAGGTATTTCGGGTCGGCCTCGTCGACCTCCTTCGGGTCGACCATCGTGCGGGCGAGGCGGTCGATGCGCTGTTCGAACTGCTTGCCCTTGACGGTCTCGAGCACTCCGAACCGGCGCAGCGCCCACCATCCGGCCCCGGCGAGAGCGGCGAGCAGGACCAGTTCGAGGACCAGGATGGTCGTCGCGCCGGCCGGCCAGCTCGTCGATCCGAACCCTAGGGCGAAGATCAGGCCGATCGGGTTCCAGGTGGGGTCTGCTCCCCCGCCGGTGTTGTAGGCGATCGTCGGCAGATAGGCCGCCACCACGAGGGCGGGGAACGCTTTGAGGAACACCTCGTCGGCGGCCGAGGAGCTGCGTGGTCGCTCGCGTCTGGTGTGTGCCATCGTTTGTGTGCCCCTTCTACTGCTGGAATCGGTAGTCGGTCAGTCGCCACCCGTCATCGGTGCGGACGGTGGTGGTGCGCCACAGTTGCGGGGTCAGGCGGGTGCTGCGCCCGCTGGCGTGCAGCACCGTCTGGGTACAGATCACGTCGATGACCACGGTGCGCATCCCGGCCGGGGCTGTCGGGGTGGTATCCGAGTGAGCGCAGACCGCCGTCACGGCGTCTTTCGCCGCTGCCCACTGCTGCCAATCGGCGTCCGGACGTACCTCGGCACGGCTGCCGGATTCGGCGACGGCGAGCAGGTCCCCGCCGAGATACGGTGTGGCCCGGATCAGGGCGTCGGTTTTGCTCTCGTCGATCGCGGGCTGCCAGGACAGGATCATCTGCATCGCGGTGATCGCAGTGTCGTCGGCGTCGATCTGCTGGGGTGAGAGCGGTTCGATCACCTGGTGGTCGTCGCTGCCCTCATAGACGTGCTGCTCACCTGCGGGGTCGATGCTGCCGCAGCCCGCCACTGCGACGGCGGCCGCGGTGCACACCGCCGCGACGGTGACTCGTGTGATCCTCACAGGCGTGCCTTCTTTCACTGGTTGCCCATCGCCCGGTACTGCGGTTCGGAGGCGATGATCTTGTCGGCGTAGGGGCGGGTCTGGACCACGTAGTCGGTGTGCCCGGTAGGGAATCCCCCGGAGTTCAGGACGGCGCCTTCGCCGGCGTTGTAGCCGGCCAGATACAGCTCGGTGCGCCCATTGGGGGCGGAGACCACCCCGTCGCCGATCCAGCCGTCGATGGTGTCGGCGATGGTGCACATGTAGTGGCCCTGGGCCATGACGGCATCGCCGATGCTGTTGACATCGACCCGGCCGTCGCCGTCGTAGTCGCGGCCATAGGACGCCCAGGTGCCCGGCATGAACTGCGCCGGTCCCATCGCCCCGGTGACCGACACCGGAGCGGAGTCTCCGTGGCGGAAACCGTTCTCGGCGGCGAGCTGAGCGGCGAGCAACGAGGGTGTGATCTGCGGGCAGATCGACCCGGCCCGCTCGATCCACGGAACGAACTCCGGTGGCACGGTCCCGTCGGCGAGCCGGTCGCCGATACCCTCACCGGAGATGAGGCAGTCGGCGGCCGCGGCGGTGGCGTTGCCGCTGCCACCGGGCAGCGATCCCCACGACACCAACGTCTCGTCGGTGCCCTGTCCCCGGACGGACACGTGCACGTGGTCGTAGTGGTTTTCGGTTTCGCTGCCGCGGTCTTCCATCAGGCTGGGGGTACCGCCGACCGGGTAGTAGGTCTGCCGCCAGATCACGTACTCGACATTGAAGAACTCTGCGTTGGCCAGGATGTAGTCGGTGATCTCGTCCCCGAGAGTCACCCCGTCGCCGGAGCGGTAGTTCGCGATCATCAGATCCACAGCCCGACCTTCGGTGTGATCGCTGGCGTAGCCGCCGTCGGCGCGCCACCCACCGATGCTCGCGATCCGGTCGCCGAAGCGCAGGTGCAGGGCGCGGGCGAGTTTCTTCGCATCGACCTGCAGGCCCTGCTCGGAGCCGGCCGACGGCGGCAACGGCTGCGCCAAGTTGCCCTGGGGCGGGGTGGACGGCACCGCGGTGGGCGGCCCGGCCGGGGTCTGTCCCGGTGCGGGAGCGGATTCGTAGTACGGCAGCGGGTCCACCGCCGCGGTGCCCCAGCCGCCGGGCCAGACTTCCCAGTGCAGATGCGGGCCGGTCGATTCCCCGCGATTGCCCACGGTGGCGATCTGCTGACCGGCGCGGACCTGCTCGCCGACGGCGACGGTGTAGGTCTCGATGTGCCCGTACACGGTGGATACGAGCTGACCGTCGATCACATGATCGAGCACCACCCACTGCCCGAACCCACTGGCGGGACCGGCATTGCGCACCACCCCGTCGGCCGAGGCGTAGATCGGGGTGCCGATGGCCCCGGCCAGGTCGATGCCCTGATGCTCGGTGCCCCAACGCGGGCCGAACCCGGAGGTGAAGGTGACGGTGGAGGGATCGACCGGCTTGATGAACGAGCCCATCGGTGCGAGCTTGTCGCCGGATCCGAGGCCGGAGCCGGGTCCGAGGCAGCTCGTGCCGGCGCGGCGGTCTTGTTCGTCCTGAATCCCCATCACGAGGACGAGGAGCAGGAAGAACGGAATGAGTGTGAGCGCCAGAATGAGCGCGATCAGGCCGGTACCCCCCTTGCCGTTCACCGCAGGCTCAGATCCTCGGCAACAACTCCGTACTTGCGTGCCAGCGCCCGGTTCAGGTCCTGCGCCAGTGCCAGTTCCGCTTCCAACGCGGCGACTTCCTGCGGTGTGCGGCGAGGGCGACGGCCGGAGCGGTTGACCCAGCCCCGCACCGTCGTCTCGGCCACATCCAGCTGCGCAGCGGCCGCTCGCGTAGCAGCGGTGAAGCTGACCCCTGCCTTCATGCGCCCCAGGACCGTCTCGATCGCAGCCTCACGAGTGAGGTCATCGACCAGGGTGTACCGGCGACGGCCGCGACGCTCCCGCCGGCTCATGCGGCGAACCCCTTGGCTCGGTCCTCATCGGCAGCCCGCAGACGGGCATCGGTGTCGTGAATCCCGGAATCCTTTTCTGCCTGGGGCACCCACACCTTGAACGGGGTGCCCGGTGTTGCGCCTTCGCCGAGCTTGAGCAGGAAATGCCCGACACCGGCGGCGGTGCGCTTGCTCTCGACCGCGCCGGTGCCGTTGTCGCCGGCACTGTTGCGGCGCGCCTGGCGCAATGCTTTTTTCTCCTCCACCGAGGAGGTGCTGTCGTTGGCCCAGCCGGTCACCATCGCCCGCTCAGCGCGGGAGAACTTCATGAAGCGGCCGAGTCGGTCGAGTTCGGCCTCGGGGACCGGGCCGACGATGCGGGCGCGGGAGCGTTCGATCATGCCCAGCGCCCCGACCTTCTCGAAGTCCGCGAGCGAGTGCGTGACCATCGTCATCGCCACGCCCATCGACCGCTGCAACCGCTGCACCGCATCCAGACGCGCCACCGCCGAGCTGCCGGTCTGGATCACCTGCCAGACTTCGTCCAAGATGATGTGCGCCGCCAGAGCCTTGGCACCGGGCACCTTGTTGTCGGCCAGGATGTGCGCCGCTTCTACCGCCGCGAACGCTTCGTTCCAGCCGGCGAGAAGCACAGCGGCTCGCATCAACTCATCGCCGGGCGGCACCGAGGACATGTCCAGGTCCACCATCGGCTTGGTGATGTCGATCCGCACGGTGCTGTGCCGGTTGAAGGTTTCTCCGAACCGGCCTTTGACCAGCGCGCGCAGCGAGCGCAGCAGCGGTTTGATCTGACCGCGGTATTCGTCGTCGGTGTCGGCCACCGCGTCGTCCTTCAGTTCCTCGGGTCCGGTCGAGATCAGCGTCAGCAGGTCCTCGAGGCGGGCTGCGTGGTCGTTGTCGAACTGCGAGTCCGGGGCGTAGAGCAGCCGGATCGCCGAGGCGAGCAGGGTTTCCTCGAAGTCCTTCAGGGGGCCGCGGCGGACGATCTCGAGCAGCGCACAGATCATGTTGAGCTGGCGAGCGTGCAGCGCGAACTCGGCCTTGTCCCGTTCGAGGGAACCGGCGGGCAGTTGCTCGATCGCATCGCCGATCGGGCCGCGATCGAGGGGGTTGATCGCGCCGGTGCCGTAGCCGACCTCGCTGACCTGCCCGCCGACCTGCTCGGTAAGCACCCGCAGGTCCGGCTTGACGTCACCGGGCACGAGCACCAATGTGCCGCGGGCGATGTCGCCGAGGGCGATCCGGCGCAGCAGCGTCGACTTGCCGAAGCCGTTGAGCGCGCAGATGAAACAGGATGGCGCGGTGATCGCCTTCATCTTCCAGGCGTAGAGCGGATCGAATCCGACGGCCGCGCCGGTGGTCAGATGCCGACCCAGCGGGGTACCCAGCAGCGGCGCTTTCGCGCCGACGATCCACGGGTAGATCCCGGCGACCTGAACCGAGGTACCGCGGTATTCGACCGGCGGCATCACCGTGGACATCCGGCCCCCACCGGCCCCGTCGAATCCGCGGTCGTCGAGATCGGCGAGCGGGCGGTCGAAGCCGTCGGAATTGATCCGGGTCAACCGCTCGACCGTCGCCCGACGGCTGTACTGGCGGTTGACCAGGCTTTTCTTCCATGCCTTCGTGAGCCCGGTTGCGGTGGCGGCCTGCTCTTCGAGCCGGGACAACTCGTCGTCCGACAGCAGAGTCTTGGCGATCTTCTCCGCTGTGAGCAGCCGCGACGATCTCGTGGCGTTGCGTGCACTCATGGATGTGCCCTTTGCGTGTTCAGTTGCTGAGGAAGCTGGGAATGGTGGTGTGGTCGGGGGCGATGACTCCCACGCCGAGGGAGGCCGCGAACGCTGCGGCCTGCCAGCACCACGAGCGGCGGATCGTCAGTCGGCTCTGACGCGAGAGGTCCTCGACCAGGGCGTCGATCTTCGGCACATCGGAGCTGCCGGCCGGTTCGGTCACGGTCACCAGCACCCCGAAGCGCACCATCCCGGCGCCACGGGCCTGTTCCATACGGGCCTGGGCCGTGGCCGCCAGCTCGATCTGCGACTTCGCCGAACCGATCGATCCGTTCTTGAGCGACCCACCATGTGCTTCGGCCATCGCGTTGCGGTAGTCGCTGTCAGCGATGTCGGTAGCTTCCCCGGCCGAATGCGGCCGATAGATCACCGAGACCCGCTTGAGCGGCACCGCCTCGTTCGGGGCCAACAGGCGCTGCAGCACCCGCTCGGTCACCGCCCCCTTGGGCGCTTCACGCATCTCCCAGGTCACCGACACCGCACCGTCGTGGACGTATTTGCCGCCGTCGGCGCTCTCCAGGGCAGTACGGGGACCGCAGTCCTCCCAGGTCAACCCCGTGCCCTCGCCGGAGTACACGCCGGCTTCCACATCGACGAGCGAGGCCGGGTCATAGGAGCGGCGCACGAACGCCATGATCTCGTCGGCATCCATCGGCGAGCAGGGCACACCGGAGCGTGCTGCCGACGCCGTCAGACCGGGCAGACGCCGGCCGAGTTCGACAGCCTGCTCGGAAGGGTCCTGTTTGCGTTCGGTGGTCTTGGCCTCGAAGGTGATCGCGATCCTCGCTGCGAGGCGGATACCGCCGGAGGTCAAGCCGGTGGCGAGCTGGTAGGCCGCATCGCGGGCCAGCTGCGGGGCATCGGCGCGGGTGTTCTGGTGCACCGTCTCGTACAGCTCGATGCCGGTCTCGGGCAGCGTCTCGACGGTGGTGACCACCGCGAGGATGTCCGAGGTCTCACCGGCCCCGGACAAAAACTGTGCCCAGTTGCCGACATAGTGGTCGATCACGTCCTGGTCGACGGCTTCGGCGCCTTGGGGATAGGCGTCGAAGACGACGGTGTAGGCACCCCGGCTGGGCATGTGGATCATGCCGAAGGTGCGCCCGTCGGAGTCGATGCCTTCGTAGAGCTCGGTCTCGCCGAGCACGCCGGGAAGACGGTAGGCCCGCCCGGGAACGCGGGAGAACGTGCCCGAAGCGTAGGCGTGCTCACCGCGGCGGCGGCCGCGCCAGAACTGGAATCGCATCAGTGCCCTTTCGTAGCCGGAGCGGCCGTCACGGGAGATGACCAGGGGGATGAAGCACACGATCACCGGGATGGCCAGCAGCAATGCGACCGTCATGCCGAGGAACAGACCCGCGATGATGACGGCCGCTGCAGCGAGGATCGCCGCGACCGAGGTGCCGAAGGTGGCTCCGAGCAGGCCGGTGCTGCGGGGCCGGCGCCAGTTGCCGTAGGTGTTGAATGTCGGCTCGTTGCTCACTGTTCGAAGCCCCCTCGGTTGAACTGGTGATCGGCTCCTGTCGCCACAGGCGCATCGAAGCCGGAGTGACCGGAACCGCCCGCTCCAGAACTGCCGGACGCAGCGGCGCCGGGGCTGCCCGAGTCGTTGCCCTGCGGGCCACCACTGCCGACGGCGGCGCTGCCGCCGGCGGACGGAGTTCCGTTCTGATTGCCGCCTGCCTGTCCACCCCCGGCACCCCCTGCGGCACCGAAACCCGACGGGGTAGCCCCACTCGGAGAATTCGAGATGCTCGATGAGGTGGTGCTGGTGGTCGCTACGCCGGATGCTGCGCCGCTGGCACCGCCGGTGGCGATCATCCCGCCGACCTTCGCGCCGACTGCGGCCGCGCCGGCGGCTGCGGCCAGGCCGCTGCCGCCGCCCCCCAGTGCGCCGACGTTCGGGACGATCAACCGCATCAGGGCGGGCAGCACCAGCGCCGCAGCGCACAAGGTGATGACCCCGGACAGGGCCATGAACCCGTCGCCGTTCTCGGGGTCGGTGATGGTCGGGGTGGCTTCGAGGAACAGGATCGCCGAGACCCCGATCACGAACGCCCCGACCGGTTTGACCAGCAAGAACGCGATCGTCCAGGCCAGCATCTTCTCGTATGCCTGGCTGCCGACCTTGGTGCCTCCGGCCGCGCCGGCGATCGGCAGCGCCGCTGCCATGAGCACGAGAATGCCGGTGCGCAGCAGCATCAAGAACGCCATCATCAACCCGCCGAGCATGCCGATGATGCCGATCAGAAACAGCAGGCCCACCCCGGCCGGACCCGAATACAGGTAGATCGAGACCATCGCTTCGGCCAGTCGGGACGGGTCGGAGCCGACCGCACTGTCCATGAACCACGCCGAAATCTGGTCCGACAGTTCGGTGCCGAGCACGATCAGCGTCGATGCTCCCCCGGCGAGCAACGCCGCACGGCCCATCTGCTTGAGGCCCTCTTCCGAGGTGTCGCGGATCGCGCCGGAGCGGGCCAGTGCCAGCCGGCCGCCGAGCAGGATCAGAGACAACGACAGGGCCGCGACCTGGATGTAGAAGGTGTAGTCGTTGACTGTCGCTACCGTCGTCTGGAAGGTGTCCCCGTCCATTTCGGTGCTGGTGATCCACCATCCGAGCGCGAACTTCAGCACCGCGACACCCGCGTTGCCGATCCACAGCGCCGTCTTCTCGACCGCACCCTCAGCGACGCCCCCGGCGACATCTTCGATCGTGCCGATACCTGCATCGACCGCGGTGCCGACCGCGTCCCCGCAGCTGGGCAGGTCCACGTCGCCGATCTGATTGGCGATCCAGCCACCCACGGTGCCGGCCAGCATTCCACCCGGGGTGCAGGTCAACGTGCCGAGGGTGGTCTCCAGCTGCTCGAGTCCTGTGGCTTCCTCGTCGTCGACCTGGGACGAGTCGTCAGTAGCCGGAGTGAGGGAGGAATCCGTCTCCTGCGCTGCTGCGGTGTGTGCTCCCACGAGGGCGAGGACACCGACAACACACGTCACGGCGACAACCTTGATCAGTGCTGTCCACAAGCTGCGGGTCACCACCATTGTTGCCACCCGTCCGCCGAGAGGGATTCGTACTCGACACCGAGAGCGGTGGAATCGGCCTGGAGCACCCAGCCGGTGCCCTCACGCCAGACCATCGGGATCTTTGAGACCGCGATCTGGGTCGAGCCATTGGGGCGTTCGACGGTGTAGCCGAACTTCACCAGAGTCAGATCAGGGTTGAACAGCACGTTGACCATCGGCATCACCGACGCCGGCGTGTCGTCAGCAATCCCCAGAGCGGAGAACTCGCCCTTCGGGTCCGACACCAGTCCCGCCTCAGTCGCCATTTTCAGCCGGTTCCCGCCCGCGTAGGCATAGCCGAAGTAGTGGGCTGCTGCGAGTGCCGCTCCTTGCGCGGTGCGAGAGAACCCGGTGGCGACACCGTTGTCGGTGAACGCGGTGGGGCCATCGGAGGTCGAGAACGGAAGGTCCATGTTCCCGTGGATGCGCTGGAGCATCACCCCGCTAGGGGCCTGGTCCGCCGGACGGTTCGAGCTGGCCAGGGTGTCGGACAGGATCACGCCGTGGGGCTCGAGCGGCACGTAGATAACACGGTTGCCTTTGTCGAAGACCGGGTCCGGCTCGAACAGTCCGTCCTTGTCCTGGGCGGTGGCGCTACTGCCGGTGGTCGGATCGAGAGAGACCAACGGCTCTGCGTCCTCGCCTCGGAAGACCATCACCAGGCTGACCACGACACCGACGACGACGATGATGGCCACCGCCGCCAAGCCGATGGTGAGTTTGGTGGCCGACGATGCGCGTTCGTTCTCGGCGTCGAGCGAGGGAGTGTGCTTCTCGTGGGTCGAGTCGGTGGTGTTCTGCTCGGTCACTTGCGGGTCTCCTCGAGGTTGACCAGCTCCGACGGCACTTCGTCGAGAGCGGTGATGGTGGCGGCGGTCTCGCTGGGCAGGTTCAATCGCCAGTCGTCGTCGACCCACACCACTTGGGTGGTCGAGGATGCGAGCGAGTCATCGGAGAAGCGCTGCACGACACTGACGGTGGCGGCGGTGTCGCTGTAGTCGTCGATGGTGTAGCCGACGATGGTCGGCACCATCTCGGGGTCGGTTCCCGAAATCTCCACCAGGGCGCGGTGGGCGGCGTACAGGTCGCGGCCTTCGCCGGGTGCGGCGACACCGGCCAGGATCTGGGGCCAGGTGCGATCGGAGGCGGTGGACAGTTGCACCGACTGGGTGATCGCCGCCAGCGCCGCTCCCTGTGGGGTGTGGCTGAATCCGGCGAAGGGTTCCCATTCACCATTGCTGGGGCCGTCGGTGGTGCCGATCGGCACCTCGATGCCGCCGACGGTGATCCACCGGTTGATCTGCGGTGGATCGGTGATCGACAGCTCGGTATCGGGGGTGTGCGTTCCTGCGCAGCTGGTGGCAACCAACGCCACCGCGACCATTGCTGCTCGCGCCCACCGACGCATCATCGTTCGTTCTCCTCGTTGCCGGATTGCTGTTGCTGTTGCTGCTGCATTTGTTCGAGCTGGTCGATGACCGTCGGGGAATGGCCGCTTCCGATCTGCTGGGCTTGGGGTCCTTGGGCGGTGGCCAGCAGGATCGTGGCGATGGTCGCGGCCACGCCGCCGGCGAGGATCGCCCCGATGTTCGCTGCGACGAACTCTGCGGCGGTGGGGGATTCGATGCCGGCTCCGTGCTTGTGGTCCCAGGCCAGGCGTCCGCCGACGAAGATCACTTTGGCCACGCACAGGATGAAGACGATCCCGGCCGCGTAACCGAGCAGCGTTTGGAAGCCGTCGACGACCTCGCCGGGAAGGGGCACGACCCCTTGGGCGGATACCTGCATCGCTTGACCCCCGCCCTTATGCCGCAGAGGTGACGGCGCCGAGGATCTGGTTCGCCGAGATCGCCACGATCGCGCCGACGAGCGAGCCGACGAGCATCTTCGGTGAGTCCCCCGAGCCGTGCTGCCACTTCTCCCACGCGAATTTGCCGCCGGAGAAGATCAGGGCTGCCACGCAGGCGAGCGTGACGCCCCACAGCAGCCAGTTCAGCAGCTTGAGCAGGCCGTTCGCGCCCGGAGGCACTTCCGGGTTGATGTCGAAGTTGACCGAACCTTGCGCCAGATACGCAACGTCCACGACGGTCTGGATCATGAGTGTGTCCCTCCGGGTGATGACTGCACCGACCACAAGGTCGGCAGGGCGGATTGGAGTGCTGTGACGATGCCGACGCCGGCAGCGATCACGTCCTCGGGAACGTCGATGACCGCTCCCTTGGTCTGGATGGGCACGCCGTCGAGGGCACGCCAGGTGGGAAGGCTCGACCGGGCGGCCGAGGCCAGGAAGCGATGCCAGCCGATCGACCAGTGCGCAGCCACTGCGCCGGTGACGATCGAACGCAGTTGGCGCACCTGCTTCGGCGGCGGACCGGCGGCGTTGGCCACGGTGACCAGCCCGAGCAGCTCGCAGGCCAGGCCGCGGTTGCGGTGTTCGAGGATCAGATCGTGGGCGCTGGACAGGCCCTGGATGGTTTCGCGGCAGACGACCACCACATAGGGCGATTCGATCTCTCGGGCATTCCCGCACGGCCACTGACGCTGCGCGTCGTCGGCGAAGCTCCAGTACCGGGCCAGGGTGGACACGCCGGATCCGCCGTGCGCGCCGAGCAACCACACCGCAGGTCCGGGAGTGGCCACCGGGTACGGCTCGATACGAGCGTCGGCGCTGGTGTGTTCGCGGATGCTCATGCCAGCTCCCCCGCCCCGGCGTGCTGGCCGTCGGTGTCGCGGTCGCCGGCCTCGATGCGGCCGAAAGCGTCGAGTACATCGGTCCAGGCATCGATCGACTCGACCGACAGGCGGCGATGGTCGACGGTGCCGGGGCGAGCCAAGTTCGCATCGAACGGCACTTCGACGAACGCGGCGACCAGTGGGGACAGTGCGTCGCGGATCGGGGTCAGATCGACCACTCTCTGCGGGAGCTGGTGTGAGATCGCCACCACCGTGTGGGAGAGCACGTCGCGTCCGTAGGTGCGCACCAGCCAGTCGAGGGCGCCGCGCATCCGGGCCAGCGGTTCGGCACGGGGCGGCACCGCGACGACGATCGCAGCGCCCGCCTCGATCAACGGGGTCAGACGAGGTGACCGCACGGCGGTGCCGACATCGTGGATGCGGGCCAGATGCCGATCAGCGAGCAGGCTGTCCACCAGCACCGAATCCGAGGATTCGCCGTGACCGCCGACGACGACGGCCCCGGCACTGCTGACGGCCATGTGGGAGCCGAGCTGGCGGATCGCCCGCGCCGGGTCGATCGGTTCGACCCCGGCGCGGTCGAGCAGGTTTCCGCCACCGACGGTGCCGTCGATCGCCGCGACCTGTGCATCGGTTCCCAGGCGCAGGGCGGTGGCCAGGCCGAGGCAGGTCGTGGTCGCGGCCGCTCCCCCGGAGCCGGCCACCACGATGGCCGAGAGGTGTTCGGGTTGCTCGATTTTCGGGCTACGGCGAAATGCAACAACGTTGTTCATCGGTTCTCCACGTTCGCGATCTTCATGCCGCCGTCGGCGGGCATGGTGGTGATCCACTGCTTGTGGATGCCTTCGTCTCCCACGGGCGGGAATTTCAGGAGCACATCGACCGACCAGCGGTTGGGGTCCTCGGTCGGCAGCACGGTCACGCAATGCTCGGTCCCGGCCGGAACGGCGTCGATGAAGCTCTGAATATCGCTGCCGGGCAGGACCATCAGCTCTGCGACGGCCTGGCCGTCCCGCTGGACGTAGTAGGCGTGCTCGAATGCCTGGATCACCGCCGGGCCGGAATCGCGTCCACCGGGGCCGTTGCCGACGATCCGGTCGGGTTCGTCGACCGGGGCGCACCACAGCGGCGGCGCCGCGGTCGCGGTCGTCGAGGGGGTGGTCGAGGGCGAGGCCACTACCGAGGAGGACGGCAGCGGCGGCGCCTGTGGTTCGTCGGTGCTGCCGGTCATCGCGGTCACCACCGCAGCGGAGACCACCGCCAGCACGGCGACACCGCCGCCGACGAGCATCCAGGTGCGGGACCGATCGCCGCCCGGCTTCGCGGGAGCAGCGGCAGCGGTGTCGGTGACCGGCACGGCGGGGGCGCTGGTGGGGGCCTCGGCCGACTCGGGGGCCGGAGTCGGCCGGGGAGGGCGGGCACGGCCGATCGCGGACTTGAGACCCCCACGGCTGCGCTGCGAGATCACCAGCGGACCTCGCGGAATGTGGACGTGCACCCAGTCCGGGGCATCGGCATAGGGATCGACCTCGGTTGCGGCATCGCCGTTGTCGGCAGGGTCGTGGGCCCCGGGATCGGGGAGAGAAGGTACGTCGGGATCGGGCTCGCCGGTGGTGTCGGCGGTGAGAATCGGTTCGAGTTCGGTCTGGATCACCACGTCGGCATCGACCGGTTCGAGGTCCGATGCCACTACCGCGTCGGCGATGGTCTCGTCCGGGATCGGGAAGTGCAGCGATCCGGTCGCAACGGTCTCGGTCGGAGTCGGCTGCGGCCCGTAGTGCTCGGTCACGTCCGGGAAGAGTGTTCCTCGATTGTCGGTCGACAAAGTGTCCTCCGTCGTCGGGTGGTGGGGGCGGGGCGTGCCCGCCCCCACCGAAAGCTGGTCGAGCAGGTCAGGCCGGCACGATGCCGTCGCCGATCGCGGTCGAGATCATCTCGGCGGCAGTGCCGGCCGAACCGCCGAAGAAGGTGTCCAGAGCGCTGTCCACACCGGCGATCACGCCTTCACCACCGGGCTGGACCTCGACCCACTCACGGACCTGCGAATCGACCTGCGGAGCGGTCTGCACGACGTTCTGAACTGCGTCGGCGGCGGCCTGTCCGACCGGGCCGGAGGACTGCCACTGCTCGACCGTGGAACCGGCCTGCTCGGTGAGCACGTCTTCACCCACGTCCGGCAGCTCCACCTCGATGGGCTGACCTTCGTCGTCACCGGCACCGAAGGCGGTTCCGGCAGCCAGACCGGCCGCGCCACCGAGCACTGCGCCGGGAACCGCGCCGACCGCAGCGCCGATCGCTGCTCCGGCTGCGGTACCGGCGACACCGGTAGTGACCTCGGGCAGCACCGGGATCGGCAGCGGCACCACACCACCGGCGGTGGCACCGGCGATACCGCCGATGGTGCCGCCGATCAGGGCACCGGGAACGGCACCGGCCGCCCCGCCGGCTGCCGCACCGGCCACCGTCGCGCCGATCTGAGCAGCAGCGACACGATCGGCACGGCTGGCTTCGATACCGATCGACTTGTAGAACGTCGCCACGTCCGACCGGATCAGACCGGCGGTGTTGTTGGTGCGCTCCCGGTCGTCGTCGGTGACCCAATTCGGCTGGTTGAAGTGGACATCGCCGATCATGATCTTCTCGGGCGGAGCGATGTAGATCGGTTCCGGCTCGACCGGCTGCGGGGCACGCAGCTCCAGCGGGTTGATCGGCGCCGGAGTGGACTGCCGCTCATAGCGGTTGGTGTCGTAGTTGTAGTCCGGCAGCGGCGCGTACTCGCGCTGCTGCGCCGGCGGCGGGGTCCAGTAGATCTGCTTGGCCGGCGGCTTCGGCGCGCTGGTGGTGCCGCCCTGAGTGGACGGTGCCGGGGTGGTCACCCCGCCCTGCGAGGGCAGCTCGACCGGAGCTGCCCAGGCCACACCGGTGCCCGCTGCCACGATCGCGGCGGCCGTGGCAGGCACGACGCTCGCCTTGGCGATCCGTGACGGCCTGTGATGCTTGCTCATCAGTGGTTCTCTCTTCTGTCGAGGCGTGAATCAGTTGAGTTCGGCGGCCGAGATGCCGCCTTGATCGAGCACCGTCGGTCCCGCGTCGACCACAGTCGTGGTGGTCACGGCCGGTTCCGAGGTGGTGGACGTCGCCGTCTGCGACGACGGGGTGGTCGAGGTGGTCGCCGACGGCCGGACCGTCGTAGTGGTCGGCGTCGTCGCGGTGGAGGTCACCGTCGTGGAGGTGGTGGAGTCGGCCGCAGCGCTGAGGTCGGATGCCACCGCAGCGAGCCAGGAGGCAGCGAACCGGGTCGGGGCCTGTCCGCTGGCAGTAGCCGGGACCGACCCGTAGGAGCCGTGTTCGGCGGCGACATTGCGCACCGTCGTCATCGCCACCAGGTCGAACGCGTCCCGGTTGGCCTTGACCTCGTTCTGCACGACCTGGAACGCCTGCCGCACCAACCGCTGCGAGGTCGCCGGCGGGACCAGCTCGGGCAGCACACTGACCGTCTTGGCCGCGAGCACACCGAAGGCCGCAGCCGGATTGGCCAGCCCAGCCGCCGCGACCGCCGCGATCGTCTCCGGGGTCAGCACCTTCTTGACGACCGTGACCGCCGCATTGATGCCGATCAGCCCGACCTTCATCAACGCTGCCGTGACTTCCTGCCCCGTCGGCGGCGTCGCCCGAGGATCGGATGCCTCGGCCAGCCGCTGCGAGATAGTCTTCTTCGGCTGGACCGAGATCGCCGACAGCGCGCTCTTCGGCGCCTGAATGTCCTGGTTGACCACATCGACGGCGGTCTTGAACGCCGTCGACGCCAGCGCCCGTCCGACCGTGGAGATCGCGACGAACGGATCCCCGCCGACCTCGACCTGACCGGCGACGTTGACCACCGCCCGCACGACCGGGGCGTTCGCCGGCGCATCACAGGCCAGATCCCCGCCCTGGCACCAGGACGACACCCGCCCCGACAGGCTGCCGTAGCTGCTGGTCAGATCGGCCACCGGCCCGATGCCACCTCCTTCGGGGGCGGTGAACGACACCGACGACAGCGCCTTGACCGCCTCTCCCCTGGTGCCGGGAACCGGCGACGGGGCCATCTGCGAGGTCCCGGGGAACAGTCCCGATCCGGGGCTGCGGGTCGGCGCGCCGAACAGGGCACCGGCTGCGACCGAGCGGGCCGGAACGACCCCGGTGCCCTTGCCGACCGACCGCAGGAAGTTCGACGCGGCATGGGCGCCCTGGGAGAAGCCGACGACGGCGAGCTTGGCCGAAGGGCACTGCGAGAGCACCTTCTGCGCCGCCAGGGACAGATTCTCCTCCCCTGCCGTCACCGACTCGACATACGACTCGGTGCCGCCTGGCGTCAGGCCACCGAACGAACCGGGATACGGCACATACGCCCGATCGACGCTCGCGCCCAGCTCACGGGCCTGATCGAGCAGCGGACCCATGATGTTCGAGAGCATTCCGGTATCGACCTTCACCGGCGCGTCCGGCGACGTCTCGGTGGTGCCCTGCATCCCGAGCACGTACAGATCCGGGCAGTCCGAGACCAGCTCACCGAGCCAGTGCGGTTCATCGCCTGTGCTCGACTGGGCATAGGCCGGGGCGGTACCCAGGCCGGCAGTAGCCAGCACAGCCGCCGAAAATGATATGGCCGCAAAGCGTTTGGGCCACGCGCTCATATTCCCCTCCTTCACGGCTACGACCTTACTCCAGATCGAAGTTATTTCCCACAGTTATTTCCTACAGAATGTCGGCGGCGATTTCCACCCAGCTGCGCATATGCGGCAAAGTTGGTGCGAGAGTTACCGGAGTGGACCCGAGACGGAGGTGAGAGTGCCGCGCCGCGCCCTGTACGGGTTCGATCCCACCCGGCTCACCGAGGTGCGCCGCGAACGGGGCCTGTCCCGCTCCGATCTCGGACGCCTGTCCTCGGTCACCTACAACACCGTTCGCAACTGGGAAACCGGTGAGAGTGCACCGAGCCCGAGCACACTGGAGCGAGTGGCCGAAGTCCTCGGAGTCACAGTGCACGAACTCGCCGTCGTGCCAGAGCAAGCGCAGACCCTCGCCAGCTGGCGGACTCGCAGAGGTCTGGCACAGTCCGACATCGCCCAGGAGCTGGGTATGTCGAAGTCCACCTACTCCCGGCTCGAACGAGGCGAACGCTCCCCGACGAGTGACGAGAGGCGGAAGTTGGCGACCATTCTCGACACGAGCGAGGAGCAGGTGACGTCGCTGTGGATGCGCGCTCACCGCAGACCGGGCGGATCACGCTGACACCACCGGCACCCTTACCTGCGTTCATACGTTTGACCGACCAAGCGGAAACCCCCATACGTCTCTATCACAATAGTAATATTACCGTGGTGATAGGCAATGGGCGCGGAGGAGTCCCCTGGCGGCGATTCTGATCGCCGCCGGGGTGGTTGTAGATTTGACGAGCCCGGTTCACCTGGGCCGTTGTTGATTCCCGATGAGGAGGTGGGCGTGGCGACATTCGCCGAAAAGCTCCGCTATCTGATCGACAATGTGCACCCCAAAGACCGAGGCCCGTTCACCATGAACGAGATCGTGGATGGCATCCGGCGCAACGGCGGCTCGATCACCCAGGGCTACATCTCCATGCTGCTCAACGGCCAGCGCCCCAACCCCGGACTCAAGGTCGCCCAGGACCTCGCCGACTTCTTCCACGTCCCGCTCCAGTACTTCGCCGACGACGACTCGTTCGAGCAGGCCGTGCGCTACATCTCCTGGGTGCAGTCGCTACGAACGAACGACGTGGCATCCGCCGCCCGCGCGTACAACCCCTATGACACCGGCGTCGGCACCGACGAACCGAAGCGCCCCTAGGAGACGAGGTTCGCGACCGCGAGGTAGGTCAACGGGGCGATAGCCAGTCCGGTGGCCGCACCGACCGCTATCTCCCTGCTCGTGTGATGCCCCAGTTGCATCCGGGACCAGGCGATGGCCGGCGCGAGAGCAAGCCCTGTCCACCACCAGGGGCTGAGCCCGACCGCGAAAATCGCTACGACGCCGCACCACACGCCCATGTGCACCGACGCCTTGATGCCGACCATGCTCGTCCAGACAGCGACACTGACCAGAGTCGCTATGGCCGCACACGTCAACGCGATCATCTCGACCGGGCCCTGCGCGACGAGCTGCACCACGAGAGCTGTGACGACCAGGGCAAGTATCGCGAGGATCAGACCATGCCGTTCCGAATGCTCCGTTACGTGATGGTTCCCGATGCGCTCGCGCACCATCCCCCACACGATCAGCATCATCGGCAGCACCCCGGCGAACAGCGCGACGAAAGCCCCCCACCCGGGGTGTCCGATCAGGATGCCGAGCGTCAGGCACGATGCGACATTGACCGTCCAGGGCGCAGCGATTTCGGTCAAGCCTCTGGCTACCACATCCTTCAACGCTGCAACTCCACCTCACCGGAAGCGCGAAGCACCTCGAACGCCTTACCGACTGCCCGCACCCACTTCACCGTGTCGGTCCCGCTAGGGGGTCGCAGCCCGTCGACCCCGACGCCCCCGGATTCACCGGTGCACACCCATCGCGCGATCGACTCCGGTGTCGCCGGCCTGCCCCGTTCCGGAAGCCCGTCCTCGTCGGCCTGCATCGACAGCGCGTCGAGCACTTCACTCGCCCGATCCGATACCTGCCGAGCCGGAACGAGCGCAGACCACGATTCCCGCATGACTCCGGGCCAGCGCTGCTTCACCAACACCTGGTACAGCTCCGCGAAGTCCCTCCGCTGCGACCGGCCCATGAAGAACCTCTCGATGGACGCCCACGTAAAGCCCAGCATCGTCAGCACAGACCCCACCAGCGCCAGCTCGGTCGACACATCGAACACGTGGGTGGAGGGTTCAACCCACCCCGCACGGGCAGCAACGATGTACCCGGCGCGCATCCACGCATACACCGACAGAACGGCGACCCCCACAGCCACGATCGCCAGACCACGTCCGGCGGGAGTGCCGAGATCCCAGCCGTGCACCACCACCACCGTGATGATCGTGCACAGCACAGCAGCTACGACCATCACGAAGGCCGCGGACTCCGCATAGCCCGGCAGATGACCGTAGAGCTGATCGAACTGGTAGCCATCTCTCGCCTGCGGAGCATCAGCTGCGCCGAGAAACAGGACCACAGCCACAACAATCGCACCGACCGTACCCAGCGATAAGGGTCCTACCCAACGGCGTTGAGCACCTGCGTCATGGACGCACAGCGCCACCAGGAGCAACGCTGCCCCCAGACACATCCCCAGGAAGAGGCCTTGCTTCACCGCCGATGCGGCATTGGCAACGCCTATCGCGTTGCTGACGAACCGATCGACCGGCCCCACGTTGACGGTCGTGTGCGCTGCCATGCAGACGAAGACCACCGCGATCCCGAGCGCCAGAACCGAGTGCGATTGACGCCATCGGCGCACCCTGGTGAAAGCGACCCACCACAACAACACCGACAGAACAATCGTCGAGTACACCGCTACAGCGCCTCATTGAGCAACGACCGAATACGGGCCGACCTGGCGATGCCGGCACCCCAGATCCGCCGGCACAACTCCGAACCGAATGCCTCCGCCTCCATCTCCAGTCGGCGCACACGCTCATCGGAGCAACTCCCCTGTCCACACTCGCGAAGCATCATCCGAGCCATACCGTGCCATTCGGATGGAAGAGTCCGGCGCGCCGTGTCGTGGACAGAGCGTCCCTCATGCCCCATGAGGATGTGGCCGAACTCGTGCCCGATCGCGCGGTCCAAGTCCGCAACCCACGGAGCGTAGTGAATCTCGTCCCAGTCGGGATATTTACGCCAGAGCGCGAAGACGCCAGGGCCAAGGTCCACGTCCCTGGTCACCACGAGTGGACGACGGCGCATCCGCTCGATCGTCGGCACCAAACCGAGAACGGAGGCCGCTTCATCACCCCGCGCATGTGCAAGCAGTTCGCTCACTGCCCCCGCCACCGGGTCCATAGACGCCTCCTCCACCTCGGCACCTCGATTCGCTCAACAGAGAACTCGGCACATACATCAAATCGAGCGGTCACAGCAATCGCTTCGACTGCCGATGCCCCCGACCGAACATCGATGGATCCCGAGATCCCGACCGGCCGGTATCGTACCGACTGACACCACCCCGTACCCGTGATGCACGACACCGCATGCGCAGGTTCCCCCGGTATCCACCTTCGCCCCCCACCGCGAGGTTCACGAATAGGCCCCGGCAAGGCCAGCCGGACCAGCAATACTGGCATTGATGCGGAGGTCCCATCGAAATGGCATTACAGGCAATTTCGCTGTAGCCGGCCCGTGCACGGAAGGCGCCAATGCCGACAGTGACATCATCGCCATCAATACTTGCAATTGCTCGACCACGCAGGATCCTCCGAGTCGGGGCGATCGCCCCGACTCACCTTTCCACCTCCTTGAGCAGCGGGTCCGCAATACCAGCAATGCTGGTATTGCCGCGAAGTCTGCCCGATGCAAGTAATACTTGCATTATGGTGATACCTGGTAATGTCCTCATTGCCAGCAATGACGAGTCGCCTGCAACCCTCGGGGTGGCACCGACTTCACCAGGAATGCCGGTTTTGCTGGCAAAAGAAGCAAAACCTGCATTGATTGCTACGACAGGAAGGGAAGTGCAGTGGTCACACGCGAGAAGGTGTCCCTCAAGCGCGACGCCGCGGCGCTACGACGAGTCGTCGCGCTCATCAACAGCAAAGGGGGAGTGTTCAAGACAACACTGGCATCCAATATCGGTGGCCTACTCGCCGCTTCCGACTACAAGGTTCTACTCGTCGATCTCGACCCTCAGGGTAACGTCGCCGAGGATCTCGGCTACACCAACACCGAGCTCGACGACGAGGGACGCAACCTTGCGCAAGCACTCGCATTCGGCGGCCCACTCGAGCCGGTTCGCGATGTCCGGCCAAATCTGGACGTCGCTCCCGGCGGACACCACCTCGAAGCAGCAACAGCAGCACTCACCTCGAGAGCATCCAAAGACCCAGCAGGAGCGAAACTCGCCCTTGCAATGGCCTTGGCACCGATCGCGCACCAGTACGACATGATCCTGCTGGACTGCCCACCCGGCGACGAAGCGTTGCAGACGGCAGCTGCGGCCGCAGCACGATGGCTTCTGATCCCGGTCAAGAGCGATGCATCCAGCCGCAAGGGCATGGCCGGCGTGATGAACCGCCTCAATGCGGTCCTCGCTGACAATCCCGACCTCGACCTTCTCGGCGTTGTGCTCACAGGTGTCGGCACGTCCGCAACCAAAGTTCAACAGAACGCTCGAGACGCAATCGCTGAGGCATTCGGTGGCAGCACCGACGCCATCTTCGACAAGACGGTGCGGCACTCCGAAGCCACCGCGGCAGCAACACGAGAACGGGGACTGCTCGTCCACGAACTCGACGACGTGGTTCGCAACGGACCCAAGTGGTACGAGGTCCTGCGCGGGGAGGCTCAAGCTCAAGCCCTCGCACCCCAGTCCTCCACGTCCGTTGCGGACGACTTGGTGGGCATCACCGAAGAGGTCGTGCGCCGCATGACCGCAGCAGAAGCCGAGGAGGCAGCATCGTGACCGAGCCGCGCCGGAAGCTCTCAGGTCTGCCTCGCGTCTCGTCCGGCGCACGACAGGTCACGGGAGATCTGTCCGGGTTGCAGGCAAAGCACCGCAACGTTGCACCACCCGCGCAACCAGTCGAGCAACCTGCTGAGCAACCCGAGAAGAAGCAGAGCAACAAGGCGGTGACGGTGTACATCGCCCCGACGGTGTACACCCAGGCCCGCCTCGCCTTCAACGCCACACGCACAGCCGAAGCCGACCGCAACTGGTCACAGTTCGTCGAGAAGGCCATTGCGGAAGAAGTCCGGCGACGGTCCGAACTGCACAACGGCGGGAAACCGTTCGAGGGAGTCGATGCGCCCCTTTCTCCCGGTCGACCGCTCGCTGACACCTGAAGTCAACCAACGCTTTCAATGCCTGTTTTGCTTGCATTCACAGGAATGACGGGCGTCCTGCAAGGAATTGCCGCTCCGCAGGACGCCCTGACCAGGAAAACCACCAGATAGGAGATCCCCAGGTCATGTCCGACGATACAACCCAGTCCCAGGCCCCGTTGCGCAGGAATCTGCCGATGAGCCACTCGAAGATGCTGGCCATCGCAGCAGTTGCAGCGATGGCGTTGTTTCTCGCAGCGCTGGCGTTCACCCTCTCGTTTGATGCGTTGCGCGCTCTGGCGATCGAGATCAACGTGCAACCAGGGCGGGCGTGGATGGCACCGGTTGCCATCGATGTTGCACAGGCGGCTGCAACGGCCGGCTATGTCATCTTCCGGGTGTCCGGCAAATACAACTACGCCCGCCTGTACTGCATGGCACTGGCGATCGTCACCGTCGCACTGAGCGTGATCGGCAACGCCTACCACTCGTGGCAGATGGCTGATCGCAACCTCGCCCGCGTGGCAGCGGGGGAGGATCTCGGTTTCATCCCGCAAACCCCGTGGATCGCGGCAATCATCGCGGCGATCTTCCCGCTGTTGTGGCTGGCGTTGTTCCACCTGTTCACGATGCTGTTGCAGGTTGTCCTCGACGAACGCGCCCAGCACCGGGCCGTCGCAACGGACGAAGATCCGGTGCAACACCGTGTCAACGTCGAGGATGAAGCATCCGCCCTCGGTACCCCTTGGGACCACGAGACCGGCACTACCACGAGTGTGCGCCGTCCGGAGTTGCATCCCGCTGAGGAAGCGGTTGCGCCCCTGCCGGTTACGAAGGCGTCCGAACGCAACGATGCAGACGGGGCAGGAACCGCCGTTGCCGTTGCCGAGGACACCCTGCCTCGCTCCGATGGGGCGACCTGCAACGGCTATCCGCAGACCCGGGACGGGTTGCTGCGATTCCTCGAAGATTCGGACTCCCACGAAACCGTCAAGATCGTGGCGTCGATGCTCGTGAGCGAGCCGCAACTGAAGCAGATCGACGTTGCACAACGGTTGAAGATCGACAAATCCACCGTCAGCCGCCGCTGGCGGCAGTTCCGGGACGCCGCCGAAGCCGAGGGATTTTCGGTGCCACCGTTGCCCACGGCCGAAGCAAGCGAGCGCAACCGGGAAACCGAGCGAGTCTGAACCACCCGGCCGGCCTCGGTGCGCACCGAGGCCCGGCCCGGTGCAGCCTCCCGGAGCCCAACGACTGGTCAGCTGGAATCTCGCGCACGACGCGACACGCCGAACCCGAATAGTGTCCGACGCACTGTGGCCCAGCGGTGTAGGGTCATGCCCGCACACAGCGAGTCGGGGGAGGACGGGGAGAGGTATGGCGACGGAGTCGAAGCCACGTAAGTACGCACCTCACACCAAGCGAAAGCTCCGGCTGAACCCGAACAGTGAAACGCCCGAATCACCACGTCGTTCGGTGCGATTCCCCGATGTTGTGGACGAAGAGCTCGAAGCGCTCTCCCGCCAGACAGGACTCACGGTGTCGAAGTTGATCCGCCAGGCAGTGGACAACTACCTCGCCGAAACCCGCCAGAAAGCGAGCTAAGCACCAGAAAAAGCCGAAACCCCCCGGTTGGCAGCCGAGGGGTTCAGCAAATTGAAGATCAGATACACACTCTCAAGGGAGAGGATCCCAAAGTAGAGAAGCACGTACCTGGCCCAACACACCGGTAATGCTACAGGGTCTTTGAACACCTGACTACTTTGGGACCCATCCCAAGACGGGCGTGTCTCCGGTCTTCCTCCACGAGAGGACCCAGCATGACCACCGCCCCGCCCGAAAGCAGCGGCAGCACCTTTCCCGATCGGTCGGACCAGACCAGCGACTCTCTTCCGGAGAACTCGCGGCGGTTCGTTCTAATCGACCTCACCGTCCTCGAAGAGTACGACCTCAGTCCACAAGCCTTGGCTCTGTATGCGCACCTGAAGAAGTTCACCGACCACCACACGGGGTGGGCCTGGCCGAAGAAGGAAACCCTCGCCGAGCGCCTCAGGATGCGCCAGGGAAGGTCCGTCGATCCGTACATCACCGAACTGCGCGAGGCCGGCCTCATCCACGACGTCCGCCCCCGGTTCTGCAATCCCGCCGACAGGCGTGACTGGGTTCTCGACAGGCCGGACAAGGCACACCCCGAGCAGACGTCCAACCTCTATGTCGTGAACATGAGCCCCGCATCCCCGCAGGTCGCACCGGGGTGCGCCACAACGCAGGGGGGGGGTGCGCCACAACGCACCGGGGGGGTGCGCCACAACGCAGGCGAACAAGAACCACCTACCAACAACCCATCACCAACAACCCATACAGAGATCTCTTTCGGTTCGACCTCCGCGGAAACGACCTCGGGCGCAGCTGCCGCCCCGCCCGGCGAATTCTCGGCACGGTTGATCGAACGCAAGCGCCGCACCGGTGAGACCACACCGAAGCCGATGCCGCTGCACCCGCAGTGGCAGCCGAACAACGCCAACCGCGCCACCGCGAAGAAGCTGGGGGTACACCTCGACCTTGCGGTCGAGCAGTTCCGGAAAACCATGTCCACACCCGGCCAGAACCGGCGCTGCTGGGGAAGCGCGTTCACCAAGTTCCTCAAGGCCATGTCCGAGCCCGACACCGCACCGTTCGGCGTCTCCGCCGACGAACTACGCACCACGGCGATCAAGCAAGCATTCCCCAGCGCACAGCCCTCTGCGCAGTCCCGCACCGAGCCGACACACACCGCCGAATCGTCCAGCGAACCGGAGACCCGCGACGAGCACGCCGAAACTCCCGCCACGGCTCCGACCACCCGTCGATCCACCGACATCGACGGTCCCCACCAGCTCAAAGCCCTGATCTGGACACTGGAGGACGACGGGTACCGCGGCGCGAGTGTTAGGGATCGGGTGCGAGAGCTGTTCGAGGACGGCACGCCCACGTTCGCCATCGCCAAGCTGGTGAAGCAGCAGTTCGTGCCCGAACCGGAACCCCTCACCGCCTAACACCCGCACCGATACTGGAGTAGGAGGGGGTTCCCCGTGGCAGATTCCGCGCATGAGGCAGCACGCGAGTGGGTCGGTGACCAGCTGCGATACCCGCAGCGTCTACCGCGCACCGCGATCGTGGTGAATTGGAGTTCGGTGCCGCAGCCGGTGCAGCGCAGGCTCGAAGAAGTGGTCCGCGCCGGCGGGTCCATCGACTACAGCAGCAGACTCCCGCGCCGGCGGTGGTGGCATGGCCGTGGATCCGGCCTCAGCGCCGACGAGGTGCGAGTGGTCGAGTCAGCCGCAACCTCGTTGCGGTGGCCGGCCACTCTCGACAACGACGAGACCCGGTTGCTGACCGTGGTGGAGGGGATCGTCGATCGGATCGCAACGCACCCGGCCTGGCAGCATCCGGTTGCATATGGGCACCGCTCGGTTGTCGCCCTGCACATGGAGCTGCACGACTTCGCTGCAACCACCTACGAGTTGCTGCAACTTCGCTGCGCAACACCGGAGGTGCCTGCCCACACCGACCCCGACTCCTACGTGCGACAGGAATGGGATCGCCGGCAGGTCGCGTTCGCGCACAGTCGCTCCGCGCTCATCGAGCGGGCCGTCTCGCTTCGTCTCGTCGAGCAAGCCCTCGACCGGGTTCATCGGCTGGCCGAAGAAAGGCGGGCCGCCGAGGAGCTGGCCGTAGGAACCCTTGCGATAGACCGTCTCTCCCGGCATCTAGCCGCCGCCGATGTCGCCTCTCTCAACGCGCAGATCACTGCGAACGATCTGGACGCTGCGGCCGCGAACCTCCGGGCACAGATCGACTACCTCTCCACCGTGGACAGCTGGCTCGGGAAGCGGACGACTGTTGCGCCCTGACACCGAACAGTCCTGCCGCGCCACTGGCTACGCCACCGGCTTGCCACCGGATAACCACCGGTAGCTTCCCGATCCAGAAGACGGGGTCCAATCTTCAATGTTGTCAACTGAACTAGAGTGAGCGCCGTGATGGTCGGATACGCCCGAACCGGCGAAGGATCAGACGAGAACGAGCAACGAGCACAGCTCGTATCCCTCGGCGTCGCCCCGCGCCGTATTCACATCGACACCGGACTGAAGGGCACCAGACACGAGTTGCCGAACCGCACCGGCATGCTCGATGCGTTGAATCCCGGTGACACGGTGGTAGTCACCAGCCTGGAACGGCTCGCCCGGTCCGCAGCCGAACTGGGCGAGGTCACCGCCGTGATCCGCGACCGGCAGGCCCGCCTACGTGTCGGCGGCACCGTCTACGATCCCGCGACCGAGGCCGGCCGAACCGCATTCGAACTGTTCACCAGCATCTTTCCCGCGTTCGAGGCCGGCATCTACGAGCTGCGGCTGACCGGACCACGAGAGCAAGCCAAGGCCGCAGGCCGATATCCGGGAGGCCGACCGAAACTCACCGCCGAGCAACGCCAGAGGCTCTACGAGCTGTACATTTCGGGCACCGAGACCGTCCCCCAGCTACAGAAACGCTTCGGCCTCAGCCGAGCCGGGGTGTACATGCAGATTCAACGAGAGCGGAACCGGCGGCAGAGTCGTTAAAGCGTGTCGAACAACCTCGGTGAAGTGGTTCGGCAACGCCCTTCTCGGGCGTCGTCGGTTCAAGCCGCGGGTACGGCCGGAACGTCGGTTCCCACGTCGTCCAGGTTCGTTTCACCGTGTTGAAGAACCCGCCCCGGGGCCTTCAGTCTATCTCCGCACAGCTCGCCCGACCACGGGCACACAAACCCCGAGTCCGGCCAACACCCGTCAAGTCAACCCCGCGGAACTGGCGTTTCACGGCACCAGCGGGTTCCAGTGCCGACACACGACGTCCCACCCAATACCTATTTTGTAGTACACAAATAGCCAATTCTGTAGTACAGTATTACTATGGCGATCAAGTGGACCGAGAGTGCCCTCAAGCACGGAATCGACATTGAGGACGCGAAGTATGCCATCGCGCACGCCGAGTACATGGAGGCCGAGTTCGACGAGCCGCGGCCTCCATCGACGATCCGGCCCACCCTGTTCATCGGTCCTCAGCGCCGACTGGGAGCGCCGTGGCTCGAAGTGATGGTCGAGGTCGGTCGCCGCGACGTGACGATCTTTCACGTCATGGAGGCCCGCAAGAAGCACCTCGAACGGTTGGAGGACTGATGCAGCCGGATTCCATGCGGGCGGGCAGGAATGGAGGAAGCAATGACCAAGAAGAAGACCTACGAGGACGCGGCTCGATGGGCGGAGGACGACATGGTCCTCCCGGAGAACTCGAAGACGGCGCGACGGGGCTCAGCGGCCGCCGAGGTGGGGCGAGCGCTGCTGGCGCGCGCGCACGCCGGACGCCCGAGTCTCGACCCCCACGCCGAGCCCGGCACCGAATCGCCCAGACGGCAGGTTCGACTTCCGATCGCGGTCAGTGAGCAGGTCGACGCGATCGCGCAGGCGCAAGGCCGGCGAGCGGCCGAGGTCATGCGGGAGGCCATCACGTTGTACGTCAAGGACAACGCAATCCGCTGAGACGCACTCGTCGGTGCGCCAAGGCCCAGTCCTCAATCCCGGGAAGGCCCCGCGAACTCGGCCTCGACACGAGACATCGACCTGGACGAATACCGGAACGGACGGAATCAAAGAAATTCCGAATCCGGCATCAACTCCCCGAACGCGCGGGCGCCCCGGCCTCTCCCCCCGACGCCGGGGCCGCTGACCTTTTGTAGTGGTCGGGATGAGGGCCGGGGGCCGGTCGCCGGTCCCCCGCTGTGTCCGGCGTCCGGGGCGGGAAACGGTTATCGCCGCCATACTCTGACCTGGTCGGTGGCGAGTAGTGGCCCGCCGGCCGGGCCTTTGAGGTGCGATTCGATCCAGACCGGTCGCCGCTGCGAGCGCTGTGGGCCGTGTGGTTGCTGGCGCCAGTGGCCGCGTACCACCCATCGGTGCCGGTATTCCCGTCCGTTCCCTGTGCCGCTGCCGTCGCCGGTGGTGTCGATGGTGTGGTCGACCGCGGCGCGCCGCAGGTCGACCAGGGTCACGCCGTGTCCGCTCCGTGGCATCGTTCCGCCGGTGCCGGAGCCGTTCACAGGGTGGGCGCGGGGCGGGCGCGGGGGAGGGGGGCGCCCCCCGCGCCGCCGCGGCGGCTTTCCGGGTGTCCGAGACCCGCCAATCGTACGTATCAAGTAAAGTACGTTACGAAACGTTATGGTACGATTGTGGGGACATCGACCGGCGGAAAAGAGGTAGGGACGTGGGGGACGCGAAGGGTGGGCGGCGGCGTGAGTACGCCTCCGACGCCGAGCGGGTGCGGGCCTGGCGGCAACGGCAGAAGGACAAGGCCCGCGCCGACCAGCAACGGCAGGCGACGCCGACCGATCCGGCCTCGGCGATCACCACGCTCACCGAGGCGGTCCCGCTGTTGCGGCAGGAGGCCGCCGCCGCCGTCGACCGCCTGGCCGAGGTGGCCCGCTCGATCACCGCGGCGACCGAGCTGCTGGCGGACCCGGCCGCGCTCGATGCGCACCTGCGGCGGATCCAGGCCGACGCCGACAAGGTTCGCGCCGATGCCGGCGTCGAGATTGCCGCCCTGCGCGAACAACTCGGCACCGCCCTCGACGACCGCGCCGACGCCGACGCCGCCGCGGCCGCCGCCGAGACCGCCGCCGCCGACGCCACCGCCCGGCTCGAGGCCGCCCGCCGGGACCACGAGCAGACCCTGCACCGGCTGCACGCCGAGCATCGGGACCGGCTCACCGCCCTGACCGCCGAGCACGCCGCGGCGACCGAGCGGTGGCAACGGCAGCTCGACCAGGCGCAGCAGACCCACCGCGCCCAGGTCGCCGACCTCGAGCACCGGATCGGCGTGCTCACCGCGCAGGCCGAGGACCACCGCGACCAGCTCACCCGCCTGCGCGCCGACGCCGACAACGCGGCCGCGGCCGCCGCAGCCACCATCGAGCGGCTCGGCGCCGACCTTGCCGCCGCCCGTGCCGAGACCGCCGCCGAACGTGAGCGCACCGACCGGGTCCGCGCCGACCTCGAGGCCGCCCGTACCGAGGCCGCGGCCGCGCACGCCCAGGCCGATGCCGCCCGCGAGCGCGCCGACGAACTCCGCGCCGAGCTGCGCGAGGTGCGCACGGCCACCCAGGCGACGTGATCGGCCCCGTTCGTGCAGGTCACGCCGTCCCCCCCACCACGGCAGCAGGACACGCGCCGCAGCCGCCGGCGCCCCGTCGGAAGCGGCTGTCGCGCAGCGCTCACCCACCTGCGTTACGAAAGGCGATCTACATGCCTTGCAGACGGCGGTGACCAGTCCGCCGAACTTCAACCTCCACGACTACGACGGTCGGGACGGGCAACTCGGAAGGGAGTCGAACCCGGAGGCGTACGTGGGCACGCTCGTCCGCGTCTTCCGGCAAGTCGCGCGGGTGCTGCGCCGCGACGGCATGCTGTGGGTCAACATCGGCGACACCTACGCCGGGCACGCAGACGCCGGCACGGCCGGCCGCGGGCACCGGTCGGGGTGATCGCCCGACGGGTGAACACCACCTCGGTCGCCCCCGCAAGAGTCTGCTCGGAATCCCGTGGCACCTCGCGCTGGCGCTGCAGGCGGACGGGGTGGTTTCCTGCGCAACGAGATCATCTGGCACAAGCCGAGCGGCACGCCGGAGTCGGTGCGTGATCGGCTGAACCCGCCGGCACGAGCACCTGTTCCTGCTCACCCGCAGCCGGTCGTACTTGTCGACCTGGATGCGATCCGGGACGAGAACGGCTCCAACCCGGGCGACGTGTGGCGGGTGCCGGTCCGGCCGTCGAAGGCGAGCCATTTCGCGATGTACCCGGTCGATCTGCCGCAGCGGTGCATCGCCGCCTCGTCGCGGCCGCAGGACATCGTGCTCGACCCGTTCTCCGGCATGACCACGACCGGCTCGGCTCGGCTCGATCGACCCCGTCTACTCGAACCGTCGTCGCCGCCAAGGGGTTCGACTCCACCGGCAGCAAACTCACCGACGCCGTCCGCGAGATCGAGGAGATGGCCGATGTGCGCCTGCCCCGGCAGTTCATGATCGCGGTCATCGACGGCATCGGCTGGAATCCCGGCAGGCCGACCTGCGCCGCGTCCACCAGCTGTGGGTCGACCAGCAGATCGACGGCATGTACACCCTCGCCACCCTCGACCGGTTCCGCCACGACCTCGAAGACGCCGCCCGGCTCCGACGACTGCTCTGACCCAGGACTCCGGGCAGCACCGCGAGAGTCGGACCGTACCGAATCCGATCACGACATGGCAACAGCTTCCCAGTAGGGAAGGCAACTGCCGCCTTGCAATGCTTGACCTGGCCGCTAGCGCGACGGTGACCAGAGACGAAATCCCCTTTCGGTCATCTTGCGAGCCCTTTCTGTGTCGGTAGTCCATGCCATGCTCGACACTCGGCCTGGCAGCACGGCACCTCGTCGTCTTCACCTGCCGCGCTGCTCAACTGTGGAGGTGGATGAGATGGATGTAGCGGAATGCGTGGTCCGCAACGAACTGGTGCCGCTGCCTCGGTACGAAGGATTGTGGGACTCGATCGTGGTCGATCGATCCGTGAAGGATCGGCTTCTGCGCGCCGCGGTATTGAGTCTGGAGTTGCGGACGACGCTTCCGTTCCACGTCACTGCGCTGCATGGTTTGGCGGTGCTGACGGGTCCCCCCGGGACCGGGAAATCTACGCTCGCGCGCGGACTGGCACAACAAATGGCTGCCGTGGTGGGTCCCAAACGTGCCCGCCTGATCGAGGTGAACCCCCATGGGTTGATGAGCGCGGAGCACGGACAGAGCCAACAGCGGGTGACAAAGTTGTTGACAGAGATCATTCCTGCGCTGGCCGACGACGGGGTACCGACGATCGTGTTGTTGGACGAGGTCGAGTCCATGGCCGTGGCACGGGGAGCGGCTTCCCTGTCTGCGAACCCTGCAGATGTGCATCGAGCAACAGATGCCGTCCTGACCGCTCTGGACGAGAACACCTCCCAGTTCCCACATCTGTTCACTGTCGCTACAACCAATTTCACGTCCGCGCTCGACGAGGCGTTTCTCTCCAGGTCCGACATCACGGTGCTGATGCCGCTGCCGGACGAAGAGGCGGTCCATGCGATCCTTACCGACGCACTGCAGGGTTTCGCGACCAAGTACCGGGCTCTGGGCGCGTTGGCGGGGGATCCGCAACTGCGGACGGTCGCGGCCCACTTGGCCGGCCGTGACGGCCGGACTGTGCGAAAACTCGTGACCGATGCGATGCTGCGCCGTCTCGAGGTAACACTCGATCCGAACGAACTGAAAATCGAAGACCTACTTGCGGCCGCGGAAGCTGCTGTGTTGGACGAGCTGGAGGCAGAGCATGCAGCGCAGTAGGACAATCGCCGGATCTCCGGTCCGTACGGCCGCAGACGCGTGGAGCAGAGTTGTGCAGCTGCTTGCAGACACGCTCGAGCGGAGCAACGCTGTTCCCGAGGGATCTGTGGCCGCCAGCCTCGACAAGCTCCAGGGAATCGGTTCCGCGCTTGCCGCGGGCGGCTATCTGGACCAGGTGCCGCTGGTTCTCGTCGATGACGGCATGTACGTCTCGATCCGAATCGTCAGAGGTGACAACGCGTTCACCGTGGAGGAAAACCTCGATCCTATTCCCGGAGGTGCCTCGGCCACCAACGGTTGGATGTTGCATATTCCTTCTCCTGACCATCTCGAAGGCGCACTAGAGTCCGCCGCCGCAGACAACGAACACGTGTCGACAGCTCCGGCCCCGACCTACCAGGCCCAAGCGCGGACCCCCTCGACCGCAACGATCGACGCCACCGCGTTACGCAGAATGGGAGGTAACTGATGAGTACGTCGACCTCCACCAACACCTACACACGAGCTCACACAGCCACGCATCTGTCGGACGTGATCCTGTCGTCGATCGCCGACATCCTCGCCACCCTCGGAATCGAGGCCAGTCGTCTCTACCAGAGCTGGGATCAAGACGCCGCAGCAATCGCCGCATGGATCACCGAAGGGTCCCTCGCGTCGGTGTCAGTGGAATGCCACCACTCCGGGACTGTCGATCCGATTTTCGAGTTCCCGGTCTCCTATACCGCGAAGGGTCTCGGGGATCGCAGATTCACCGCTGACAACGCCTCCATGCTCAGATACCTCGCGAAGCTCAAGGCCGTACCTGCTGGCACCACGTTCAAGCTCTTCTGCGCCTTCAACGGACCCCGCACCCCGCAACCCGGCTGGAGCCCGGGGTCGAGCGCGTCCACGGCAAACCTGAGATCACGAACCATCGGGACACTGGCCACGGCCCCCGACGCGACCGCTTCGGCCCGTGTGTACATGAGCTGACTGAGAAGGAGTTCCCATGGGGATGGTCGACACGGCGTTCGCCGCACTGAAAAGCAACCTCGAGATCACTACGTCTGAACAGAACCTTGCACAGAGCCGCCACAAGCTCATCCGCGACCACGTCCGCACACGATGGACCCTGACGGATGACTTCTTGACGGGCAGCTACGACCGGCACACCAAGACCAAAAAACTCAAGGACGTCGACATCTTCGTGGTGATCGACCCGGAAGGCCCCCAAGCGCACCTCGCCGAAGGCACCGGAACGGCGGCCGTAAGGGCACTCGTCGAAGTCTTGTCCACTCGATGGCCGGATGTCACTGGCGACGATACCGTCGCCCTGATTTCGTACGCCGGCGAGGACGTCGCCTCGTACGAGGTCGCACCGGCATTCGCCACCGAAACCGGCTTCCGCATCCCGAACGGCGTGGAGTGGATGGATACGAATCCGCACGAGCACGCGCGCATGGTGACCGAGAAAAACGCTGATTGCGACGGCAAATTCGTTCCGCTCGTGAAGATGCTCAAGGCCATCAACAGGGAAGCCGGGGAGCCCCTCAACCCATCCTTCTTGATCGAGGTCATGGCCCTCGACCTTGTCGAACCCAGGCTGGGGCGCTACCAAGACGAAATCAGGTTCTTCCTCGCCTCAGCGGCGGACCAGATCGTTGACGACTGGCCTGACCCCGCCAAACTCGGAGGCGATGTCAACGCCGGTGTGCCTGCCTCGGAACGCGCGGACCTTCAACGCGTACTCCGCTCATGGCTCCAGATTGCCGAGGAGGCGATTCTCGCAGAGTCCGAAGGGCAAGAAAGATCGGCAATTGAACTATGGCGCAGTCTATTCGGCGGAAGGATGCCGCGTCCATGAACGCTAGAGCGGTACAGGACATCAACGATCGGCAGAACGATGTCGAGCACATCAGACTCCTTCAAGCTGCCGATGTGGAGCACGCGAAGGCCCAACGTGTCGAATCGGCGCGTTGGGGTGTGGCACTCATTCTCAGTGTGGCGGGCCTAGCGGCCGTTCTCTTCCCGGACTTGAGAGTTGCCGCCGCGATTATCGGCGTGGTGTTCGCCGTGCTGACGGAGATCGTCTGGCCCCTTGTGACGAAGAATTCCAACAATCGCGCAGTGCTCATCCAAGAACAGTTCGATACCTCGTTGTTCCAGATTCCCTGGAATCCGGACCTAGGACGCCCGGTTCCTCTCGTGGACGTCGCGGATGCCGCAGCGCGGTACGGAAAGGGAGATAAGCGGAACTGGTATCTCGATGTACGGGGCATCCCTTCGCCCATCGCAGAGACGCTCTGCCAGCGAGAGAACCTGATCTGGGATGCTGACCAGCGTGAGGCGTGGGCCTGGAGGCTCGTCGCAGGCCTGTCGGCATGGCTCGCTGTTGGTTTGACCGTCTCTCTCGCTGCGCAGTGGTATGTGTGGCAACTCTTGGCCTGGTACATCGCCCCCACGCTGCCCGCAGCAGCCCTCGCCCTGCGGAGCCTTGTGCAGCAGCGGTCCGTCGCTCGAACCAAGATCGAACTCCGCGAGCGGATCGATGACGCGCTACAGGGCCTCACCCCCCACACCGCCTCGCCGGAGAGACTCAACGAACTGGCAGAGGAGCTGCGAACTCGACAAGACAAGATCTTCAGGTCCCGTCTCGACTCCGCCCGTGTTCCCGAACGTTTCTACAATCGACTTCGCAGCCGGTACGAAAGCAATCATCAAGTCGAGGCCGAGCACTTCAAGGGCATTTGGGCCGGTGAACGATCTGAGGATGCCACTTAGAGAGTGTTGTGGAACCCGCGCTGTCAGTCGGTGAGGTCCTCTGCTAGCCGGCGTGCCGCTTCGGCTTCGATCGGACCGCGGGGCTCGATGTCCTCGCCGGCCAGGCGGGCCGCCATGAGCCTGATCATCGCGACCTGGATCATGGCCTCGGCATGTGCCGTCTTGCGTTCGTAGTCCCGCGCCAACCGTCTACACCTCGTCAACCATCCGAAGGTCCTCTCGACCACCCACCGCCGGGGCAGCACCTGGAAGCCTTTCACGTCCGCGTTGCGAGGTACCACCACGACCTCGAGATTCTCGGTGCGGGCCGCCCAGTCGACCAGGCCCGCATCGACCGAGTTGACGTACCCGCCGTCGACCCACACCAGCCCCAACCCGGGAAACCGGGTCCGGGCCCCGGCCAGCACCAGCCGGGCCCCGGCCCGGTCCTGCACCGACGCCGAGTGCACCAGCCCGACCAACATCAACCCGAGGGTGTCGACCAGCAGATGACGCTTGCGGCCCCGGACGCGTTTGCCGGCGTCGTAGCCGATCTGCTCGCCGCCCTCGCTGCTGCGCACCGACTGCGAGTCCAGCACCGCCGCCGACGGTTGCGGATCACGTCCGTCGTTGGCACGCAACCGATCTCGCAGGGTGTCGTGGATGCGCGCCCAGGTGCCGTCCGCGCTCCAGGCGGCGAAGATCCGGTAGGCGGTGCTCCACGGGGCCAGATCGTGCGGGACCAGCCGCCAGGCGCAGCCGGTGGCCAGCACGTACAAGATCGTGTCGACGACCAGTCGGCGTGGGTGCACCGCCGGCCGGCCCCCGAGCCGCGGGCTCGGTCGAGGCAGCAGCGGTGCGATCACCGCCCACTGCGCATCGGTCAGCGACGAGTCGTAGGCGGGCTTGCACACACACGGACACACGTACCGACACGATCATCGATCACGTTCGGATACCACGGCCGACACGCCGCGTCAGCACAGGGTTCCACAACACTCTCTTAGCCGTGCCAGTGGCTGCCCGCCACCGATGAGGCCGGCCGGCCGCGGGAGGACAGTAGGGCGGCCCGGCGCAGACGGGTCGGGGCGGATTCCGAGGGAGTGGAGTTCAGGCGACGGGGATCGGGGGTGCCCAGCGGGCGCGGCGCACCGCGTCACGCCGGTCGGGGTCGGCGACGAGGGTGGGCAGCACCAGTGCCCACAGCTCGTCGATCCGCCGGGGCAGGTCGGGGCGGTCGGTGAGCAGCCCGGACAGCTGTTGGATACCGGTGAACGCCCCGATCACGAACCGGGCCACCGCATCCAGATCCAGACCAGCGCGCAGATCACCGTGGTCGGCGGCGCGGTCGAGCAGCACCCGGCAGGCACCGATCCAGTCCCGGTACGGGTGGGCGGGGGTGCGGTCGGCGAGTTCGGTGGACAGGCGCAGCCCGGCCCGCACCAGCGCGCTCTGCTGTAGTTGCTCGCCGAGGGCGTGGCTGAGCATGACGATCTGCTCGAGCGCCGCGGCGTCGGTGGCGGTGACCCGCTGGACGAGGGCGATGCTGCGGCGGTGCTGTTCGTCGATGATCGCCGCCACGAGGTCGTCCTTGGAGCGGAAGTGGTAGTACAGCGCGCCCTTGTTCGAGCCGGCCGCGGCGACGATCTCGCCCGTGCTGACCCCGTGATACCCGGCGGCGGCGAACAACTCGGCCGCGACGGTGACGAAGTGGAACCGGGTGACCCGGCCCCGGTGCTGCGTGGTCCCCACCACCCCTCCTTCCCGCTCGCCTCGCGTCGCCGTCCCCTCCGGATCCCCCTCCGGAGTCGGTAGCGGCCCCCCACGGCCGACCGCCCGGACAGCCTACGGGCAACGAGGCAGCGCACTGCGCCCTCTCTGCCGAGACCTCTGAGCGCCCGGCCCCACCCCGGCGCCGAGCCGCCGCACCGCACCGCACCGCACCGGGCATCGTCGTCACACACTCATCCCGCACTTCTTCCCGGAAGCAGGGCACACCCCTGCGCACCGACGAACCGCCCCCATGGGGCGGGCAGCCCCTCGGGTGTAGCAGCGAAATGCCGGATCGACCGACCTTCCATGAAAATACCAGTCGGATGGTTTCCGTGATGGAAGTGTTACCGGATACGTGCGTGGTTGGTGGGAAACCGATTAGGTTTTCGGTCAGCGATGGCGCCACCGCTGACCCTGCTCCTGCGAAAGACGGTAGGTCTCAATGGAATCGCTCCGTCGCCGTGCCCTGGGCACGCCCCACCGCCGGTGGGTGAGTCGCTGCGTGATCGCCGCCGCGACCACACTGCTGCTCACCCACGGCAGTTCCACCGTGTTGGCCCAGCCCACGACCACTCCCGCCGCCCCGATCACCACCTCGACGCCACCCCCGAGCGCCGGCGCCACCACGTCCACGACCGAGGCACCGGCGGCGGCACAGTCGCCACCGAACACCACCGAGATGACCGAGGCACCGTCGACCTCGTCGGTACCGACGGCGACGCGGGTGCCGGCACCGCCGATCACCGAGACCCCGACGTCCCCCACCGCCGTGCCGCCGACACCGCCGCAGGCGAGGCCGGAGACGGCACCGGGCAAGAAGGAGCCCTGGGTTACGTGGACACCCACCGAGAACCCCAATTCCACGATCGTGCCCGGCAAGATGCGCTCGGACCGCCAAGAACTTCCCGAGGGCTTCACCAAGGAAGACGCCGACAAGGCCGAGATCGCCGAGGCGAAACTCCTCGCGGCCTCCCGATCCCGCAACGCCCGCAGCGGCGTCGCCACCACCGTCGCCGCCGCCGCTCCCACGGACTGCATGGTCTACTTCCCCGCGTGGCAGTACGTCGTCTGCGGGGAGATCCGCGTCAAGTACGACTCCCTCGGCGGACCGAACAGCTTCCTGCTCTGGCCCACCAGCAACGAACTGGTCAACCCCGACCAGGTCGGACGCCGCCAAACCTTCGCCAACGGCCCGATCTACTGGCACCCCAACGCCGGCGCGCACCCCGTGGTCAACCACTTCATGATGAAGTGGGGCCAGCACAACTGGGAAGCCGGCTTCCTCGGATATCCCACCACCGACGAGATCGTGCTGCAGAACGGCCGGCGCCAGGACTTCCAAGGCGGCTCCATCTACTGGAGCCCGGTCTCCCTCGGCGCCATCGGCGGCGCCATCCGCGACAAATACCACGCTCTCGGTGCCGAAACCGGCCCCCTCGGCTACCCCAGCAGCGACGAGATCGCCGTCAACAAGTACAACGGCCGCTACAACAACTTCCTCAACGGCACCATCACCTGGTCCGGGCAAACCGGCGCACATGTCTTGTACCGAGACATTCGAGATCGCTGGACTTCGACAGGCAGGGAGGACGGGCACCTCGGTTATCCGTTGGAGGACGAACAGGTCACCACTGACGGAATCGCACGATTCGCCGACTTCGAGAATGACGCAAGCATTTGGTGGACGGCGATCACCGGTGCCCATGAAATCTCCGGCGAGTTGCTGAAAATATGGAACGCGCATGGCGGTTACGAAGGAATATTCGGAGCTCCAGCCAACGGCGCACAGGCGCCAGACGCAAGTAGACAAGTTCCAGGCCAGCCGGTAATTACGCTGAGTCAGCGCTTTGACAATGGTGTCATCAATACAACTGGCACCGGCCGGGTGCTCACAGCTACCTACGAAGAACCTGTTGACCCCGATCCGACGCTATTGCGTCAAGATGCCCTCGAAATCCAACCATTTGATATCCCCCCTGGCGCCACCTGGCCTCCTCCGGATGTTGCCGCCAACTATCCAACCGCCGAAATTCTGGCAGAAGCAACGAATCCTGATTTCATCAGCTACGGAGTGATGCCGGTACGGCAAGGCTACTGGAGCGGTTCCTGGAATGACGGATGGGGACAGGACAAAGCGGAGCACAAGCATCAATTGCGTTATCCGGACTCAATCGCGATGATCCTGGAGTCATCCAAGCATAAACCTCGTAGTGGCGGCGACGAAGGAAGAGATTTCTACGTTCACGCTGTAGACAGATTCTGTCATCTTGAATGGGACGGGTACGACTGTGAAGAAGTCGAACGGCGTACAGTGCATGCTATATACGACTTCAGGTCATTCCCTGAGGGATACAAACTGTCTCCGGCAGGCGCTCCGGGACCCGTTGGAGTTGTAACTGCATACTGTGGTGGTGGAAATACTCCACTGTCGAACACAGAAATATGCGACCCATGGGTTGACGTGGCACTGATGAACCCTGAGCCGGATACGGGAGGGTAATATTCCGAGCGCGGTGCCGCCCCCTATGGTGTTAAGTGGGCGGCACCGCTAGGAAGGGTTCATCCATCCAGGGCGAGTGATCCATGTAATGTCACCTTCTGCCGGCGGATCTTGCATTGGACCCGGACTGGCGAGGTCATCCAAATAAAGGCCGGCAGCCGCCCTTGCGTCACCGCCTGGCGATATCCTTCGCAGTTCATCGAGGATCAATTTGTACCCGCGCCGGGATAGCGGAACATCTCCGTTTCCGTAGTGCTCTACCACAACTATTACTGTTCCTAAGTGTTCCTCTAAGGAAATCAATTCTACCCGCATGGAACCCCTAGCCTGCTCATCGACTAACCCCATTGTTAATGCAGCCAAAAACTGCAGCGACCATGAATCGAATACCGTATCGTACTCTTGCTCGACGTGACTCAAATTACTCAACCTTTTCTGGCTTGGTTTGTGTAAGGGGCGACGTGATTTGATCTGTTCGTTCCGTCTACTGCTGGTCGGATTCGGATCGAAACGGCATGGCGAGGTCTCCGCATCGGGATTCGCTGACGCGGACGAGTCCGGGGACAACGCCATCCGGTTGATCCGCAGTCATGTCGAGGCAGAACCCTGCCCCGTAGCTGAGGCGTTCATTTTCCAGCAGAACCCCATTCGACACGGATGTGATGCCAGTCGGGATCCAGGATTCGCCCGGGTGGCCCTGGCGCAACGCGGTGAATGCGGCGTGCGGAGAGATGAGCTGTGGACTGTCCGGCCGGTGTACAGTCCAGGCGTCCCGGTTGAGGTCGGCGCCGGTCAACGGAGTCATGATCTTCGGTCACCTATGCAGTGTGCTGTGAGGATGGCTGGCATAGGTCGCAAACCTACTTACCCGTCTTGGTCTGGTCGACATGTCCTGTTTGCTGATCCTTCAGCAGCACACCGTGCGGAGCTTCCAGACCTCCGGACGACAGCACAGTATCGTCCGACGATATGGCGTGGTTGATGCTTGGTGTTCTGGCACTGCTGGGGTTGGCGGCGGGCGTGGTGGTGCGACGACGAACCCGGCTCGGTAGCGCGCCAGGGTTCCCGTGGTTCTGGGTGGCGTTCCCCGTCACCTGCATCGTCATCGCGACCGCGATCGGTGTCTTCGCTTGGCCTGAAGTGTTGACCGGCTCGGGAAGTTACTGGTGGGAACCGCCCACTGCGAATCGCCCCGGTCTGCAGTTCTTGTCGAGCGAGCAGTACCAGCGGTTCGTGACACTGCGCCGGTGGAGATGGGTGCTGCCGGTGGCATCGCTCGCGGGAATCGGGTTGTGCGTGTGGGCTTGGCGGCGGCGGCGGGTGTGACACCGCTATTGCCGATGGGTCCTGCAGGACACCACGGAATACCTGAAAGGGCAGGCATGAGCATGAGCCTGTGCCGATCAGGGGTGTTCGGTGAGGTTATACATCGTTGGATCGGAGGCCGTCGATTCGTATGACGGGCAGCCACGTCGCGAGGGTCCGGCCGAGGGCAACATCGGCGATCTGCGCGACGGGCGACGGCACATCCAGATCCAGCATGCCCTGATCGCCGTGCAGGAACTGTCGGGCTCGCTCAAGCAGAATGCCCAGCTCGACGTCGGTATGTGCGGACCCGACGTGGGCGAGGATCTCGTGCCGGCCGCGGTGTCTGCGCACGACCTGCACCGCTACCGCCCCGGAGGCGGTGCGCACTTTCCGCACGAATGCTACCGCCCGAACCTACCTGCTTAAACAACACTATGGTCGCCTCACGGCTCGGCCCCTGGCGGGGCCTCCCCTCGCGGGCCTTCACCACCGCCGCGGACTGCGGCGCACTGGCCCCACAACCCGGTAGCGACGCCACCGGGGGCCTCCCGACCGGGGAACGAGGAGAAACCGGTGGCTTCGCCACCGGGAAACCCCCGCCGGAGCAAGTACGGCCCACTCCATCGGACGAAATCCGCTCTACCTGCTTCGTTCTATCTATATCCATAGATAGATACGCTGAGAGC